>NZ_JBQDYQ010000127.1:0-2595 GCF_052105255.1 Brevibacterium sp. | reverse complement strand
TTCGTTCTCAGACGAGGACATGATCGACATCCAAAGAGGAGACGGCGGCGAAGGACAAGTCACTCGGTCCGATTCCGCGGGAGACGAGCTCCGCACCGAGTGCTGCGACCATGGCTCCATTGTCCGTGCACAGTGTCAAGGGCGGCACCCTCAGAGTCACGCCCGCCTCGGCGCAACGAGCCGAGAGCACTTCACGCAGGTGCGAGTTCGCGGCCACTCCCCCACCGAGGACGACATGGCTGATGCCGGTGTCGGCCGCAGCGAGCAGAGTCTTGGTCACGAGCACGTCGACGACGGCGTCTTCGAACCCGGCGGCGATATCGGCCACCCGCAGGTCCGCACCCAGAGTCTCGGCCTTCGTCACCTCACGCAGGGCTGCGGTCTTCAGCCCGGAGAACGAGAAGTTATACCGACGCTCGGGGTCGCGCAGGTCCTGCTTCTTCGCGAGTCCGCGTGGGAACTTCACTGCCTTCCGGTCGCCGGGGATCCCGGTGCCGTCGAGCAGGCCGAGAGCAGCCTTCGAGATGTTCGGGCCGCCGGGATAGTTGAGACCCAGCAGGCGCGCGGTCTTGTCGAAGGCCTCACCTGCGGCATCGTCGATGGTGGCGCCGAGGAGTTCGATGTCGTCGACGAGGTCGCCGATGCGCAGAATCTCGGTGTGCCCACCGGAAACGAGCAGGGCGATGGTCGGAGTGGTCAAACCGTCGACATCCTCGGCGACGAGGTCGACGGCCACGTGCGCGGCCAGATGGTTCACTCCGTAGAGCGGTTTGCCCAGCGCCGCGGCAAGCCCTTTGGCCGCGCCGACCCCGACCATCAGCGCGCCGGAGAGACCCGGTCCGGCGGTCACGGCGACGGCGTCGATATCGGTCAGCTCCACCTCGGCGGTCTCACAGGCAGAGGCGATGGCCGGGCCGATGGCCTGCACATGGGCACGGGAGGCGACTTCGGGCACGACCCCGCCGAAGCGAACGTGTTCGTCCATCGACGAGGACACGGTGTTCGTCAGCAGCGTGCGGCCGCGGACGATGCCGACCCCGGTTTCGTCGCACGAGGATTCGATGCCGAGGACGAGTGGGTCGCTCATGATTCGACCTCCGTGGCGTCGGCGGACTCCGCGACTTCGAGATCGAGGTCGGAGTAGACGGCCACGAGTTCCGGTTCGGTCACCTCGGCGATGTTTATACCGAGGGTGCGGGCGAACAGCCGCAGATGCGTATCCCACATCGGCCCCACCTCGGCGGCCTGACCGCGAGCGGTCTCGGCATCAGGAGCGGTATGGGTGAACACGAGCAGGGTCTCCTGACCGGTCTCGCCCTCGAACGGCAGCAGGCGGATGCCGAGCACTCCGAAGTCGTCGAGTTCGAGCAGCACGTGATCGAAGTCCTCACAGCTGAGGACAGATCCGTTCAGATCGATGTCCTCGAGCGCGAACGTGATCGGCCGGGCTGCGGATCCGTCCGAATCAGCTTCGTCAGCCGTATCGGACTCCTCTGCCCCGGTTTCCGCGCCGAGGCGGAACGGTGCGAACCAGGCCCGTGCACTCTCGGCATCGGTCAGTGCGTTCCACACTGTTTCGACGTCACGGGCCAGGAGCAGCTCGATGACGAGGTCTGTGCCGTTCTCCCAGGTGACCAGGCGCGGGCTGGTCCCACTCATGCTTCCACCCAGGCGCCGTCGAGGGCCGCCTTCTCATCAGGACTCAGCTGCATCTCCGTTCCGGCGAGCAGCTCGGTGAGCTGTTCGGGAACGCGCGCCGAGGCGATCGTCGAGGGGATGAAATCGTGAGTGAGCTGCCACGCGATGGCCGTGGCCGTCATCGTCGCACCGTGGTTGGCGGCGACATCATGAAGGGCTTCGAGGGCGCCGAGGGCTTTCTGGTCGTCGACGAAATCGGCCACACGGTCACCGCGGACGCTGCCGGTGGCGTCTCCGCCGGTGTGTTTGCCGGTGAGGAACCCCGACGCCAGCGAGTGGAACGGCAGTTCGGCGATGCCCTCAGCGCGCAGGTACGCCTGCTTCTGCGGATCGACGGCGGCACGGGAGACGAGGTTGAACCGGTCCTGGACGACCCGATAGCAGGCAAGCGAGAACTTCGTCGAGATCTTCCGGGCCTTCTGCAGACGTTCGAGGCTGAAGTTCGATGCTCCGAGGTAGCTGACCTTGCCAGAGCGGACGAGCGCGTCGAAGGTCTCGGCGACGGCGACCTGGTCGACGTCGTCATCGTCTCTGTGGGCGTAGTAGACGTCGATGTGGTCGGTGCCGAGTCGGCGCAGCGAGTCGTCGACGCAGTTGCGGATGTTCGCCGGGTCGAGGCCCTGGCCCTTCGGGTGCATGCCGACCTTGGTGGCGATGACCATGTCGTCGCGGTTGCCGCGCGCCATCATCCATTCGCCGATGATGGTCTCGGATTCTCCGCCCGAGTTCCCCTCGACCCAGGCCGAATACGCGTCCGCGGTGTCGATGAAGTTCCCGCCTGCCTCAACATACGCGTCGAGGACAGCGAAGCTCTGATCCCGATCCGCACCCCAGCCGAAGGGGTTGCCGCCCAACTGAAGAGGGTGGACGAAGAGATCGGTATCTGCCAATTGCACA
>NZ_JBQDYQ010000126.1:0-2634 GCF_052105255.1 Brevibacterium sp. | reverse complement strand
GAGTTGACGTTGAGCATGAGACGCCCGAGGTTCGTCGGATGCAGCCCGTCGGCGTCCTTGGCCGGGTCGATCGCTTCGAGGATCGTGTCCGTGTCGATATGGTCCGGCAGCGGCAGCTGCACGATGTAGCCGGTGCACTCGTCATCGTTGTTGAGTTCATCGATGACAGCCAACAGCTCATCCTGGCTCACCGACTCCGGAAGGTCACGACGGATCGACTGGATCCCGACCTCGGCACAGTCACGGTGCTTGCCCGCGACGTACCATTTCGAACCGGGGTCCTCCCCCACCAGGACGGTGCCGAGGCCCGGGACGATCCCGGAGTCGGCCAGGGCCGCCACCGTCTCGGTGAGTTCGGCCTTGATCTGCTTCGCACAGGCTCTGCCGTCGAGGATCTGCGCGCTCATCAGTACTGCTCCAGACCTTCGTAGAGCGGGAAATCGTCGCTGAGCTTCTTCACGCGAGCAGCCAGCACTTCGACGTCGGCGCCGGGCTTGAGCGCTTCGGCGATGACGTCGGCGACCTCGGTGAACTCCTTGTCCCCGAATCCGCGGGTGGCCAGTGCCGGAGTGCCGATGCGCAGTCCGGAGGTGACCATCGGCGGGCGCGGGTCGAACGGCACGGCGTTGCGGTTGACGGTGATGCCGACCGCGTGGAGAAGATCCTCGGCCTGCTGTCCGTCGAGGACCGAGTTGCGCAGGTCGACGAGCACGAGGTGGACATCGGTGCCGCTGGTGAGCACGGTGGCCCCGGCTTCGGCGACATCGGAGGCCAGCAGACGGTCAGCCAGGATCTGTGCACCGCGGACGGTGCGTTCCTGACGTTCCTTGAACTCGGCGGAGGCGGCGAGCTTGAAGGCCACTGCCTTCGCCGCGACGACGTGCATGAGCGGTCCGCCCTGCTGGCCCGGGAAGACAGCGGAGTTGAGCTTCTTCGCGTACTCCTCCTTGCCGAGGATGAAACCGGAGCGAGGTCCGCCGATCGTCTTGTGCACCGTCGAGGACACGACATCGGCGAACGGCACGGGGTTCGGGTGCAGACCGGCGGCGACGAGCCCGGCGAAGTGGGCCATATCGACCCACAGCTTCGCATCGACTTCGTCGGCGATGTCGCGGAAAGCCTGGAAGTCCAGCTGACGAGGATAGGCCGACCAGCCGGCGACGATGACGTCGGGGCGGTGTTCGAGAGCCTTCTCGCGCACCTTGTCCATATCGATGCGGTAGGTGTCGGGGTCGACCTCGTAGGAGGCGACGTCGTAGAGGCGCCCGGAGAAGTTGATCTTCATCCCGTGGGTGAGGTGTCCGCCGTGGGCCAGGGACAGGCCGAGCATCTTGTCACCCTGACGAGCCAGGGCGTGCATGACTGCAGCGTTGGCCGAGGCACCGGAGTGGGGCTGGACGTTCGCGTAGTCGGCTCCGAAGAGGCTCTTGGCGCGGTCGATGGCGAGGTTCTCTGCCACGTCGACGTATTCGCAGCCGCCGTAGTAGCGCTTGCCGGGATAGCCCTCGGCGTACTTGTTCGTCAGCACCGACCCCTGTGCTTCCAGCACGGCGCGGGGGACGAAATTCTCCGAGGCGATCATCTCAAGCGTCGACCGCTGGCGGCCCAGCTCGAGGTCGAGGACTTCGGCGATCTGCGGGTCGATGTCGGCAAGCGAGGCCTGCATCGAGTTTTCGGTCATGAGTACTCTCCTGTGGCATCCGATGATGGGAGCGAAGCAACGCGCACACTGCGGCCGTCACCCGGCACCATGCTAACAGCGACCCCGCCTGCTTCCGGGGCTGCGACCGCCATCCGGATGCCGATGCCGGATGGGTGGAATCCGCATCCACCGATTAGGATCGAGACCATGAGCTGCGAATGGATCCTGAGAGTCACCTGCCCCGATTCGACCGGAATCGTCCATGCCGTGACCGGGGTGCTCGCAGGCCTCGGCGGCAACATCACCGAATCGCAGCAGTTCTCCTCCCCCGATTCGCGTCAGTTCTTCCTGCGCGTCCAATTCTCGACGCCCGCGCAGACCTCGGCTCAGACCGTGGAAGACGGCCTCGCCGAGGTGGCTCCCCGGTTCGCGATGACCGTGAGTCTGCAGCCGGTGGAGAAGAGGACCCGCACACTGATCATGGTGTCCAAGGCCGCGCACTGCCTCAACACTCTGCTGTTCCGGCATTCGGCCGGTCAGCTGCCCATCGACATCGTCGGCGTCGCCGGCAACCATGACGACCTGCGTCCGCTCGCAGAGTTCCACGGCCACGACTTCCACCATATTCCGATCACCCGGGACACGAAGGCCGACGCCGAGGCGAGGCTCTCGGCTCTCGTCGACGACCTCGATGTCGAGCTCATCGTCTTGGCCCGGTACATGCAGATCCTCTCCCCCGACCTCTGCGACCGCCTCGAGGGTCGGGTCATCAACATCCACCATTCGTTCCTGCCCAGCTTCAAGGGCGCGAAACCCTACCATCAGGCCCATGCCCGGGGTGTGAAGATCATCGGGGCGACCGCCCACTACGTCACGAGCGACCTCGACGAGGGTCCGATCATCGAACAGGATGTGGCCCGCGTCGATCACAATCAGGCGATCGCCGATTTCGTCCGGCACGGTCAGGACGTCGAAGCGGCCGTGCTCGCCCG
>NZ_JBQDYQ010000125.1:0-2637 GCF_052105255.1 Brevibacterium sp. | reverse complement strand
CAAGAGTCATAGTGTGGAGCCATGCCCCTGGCCACAGAAACGCTCGGGTTCGCCCCTGTCCTCTCGGACTATCGGCAGACTTGGGAATTGCAGAAGAGATACCACGACGAAGTGCTCGCAGGTGACCGTCGATCGACGATCCTGCTCCTCGAGCATTCCCCGGTCTATACGGCCGGCAAGCGCACCGAGGACTTCGAACGACCGACCGACGGGACCGATGTCATCGACGTCGACCGCGGCGGGAAGATCACCTGGCACGGGCCCGGACAGCTGGTCGCCTACTTCATCTACAAACTCAACGACCCCAAAGAGGTCCGGCTCTTCGTGTCCCAACTCGAGGACGCGATGATCCGACTGCTCTCCGAATATGAGATCGAGGCGACCACCATCGAGGGCCGTGCCGGTGTCTGGCTGCGTGGCGACGAACTCCGTCGCGACCGCAAGATCGGCGCCATCGGCATCCGCATCCACGAAGGCGTGACGATGCACGGCTTGGCCCTGAACTGCAGCAACGACCTCGAAGCCTACGAGTCCATCATTCCGTGCGGAATCACAGACGCCGACACCACATCCATCAGTGGTGAGCTCGGTCGCACGGTCACTCCCGAAGATGTGGCATCGCGACTCGACGAAATCCTGCACGAGACCATCACCGCTTAGGAGAACTCAGATGACGATCGCACCAGAAGGCCGCCGCATGCTCCGCGTCGAAGCCCGCAACTCCGAGACTCCCATCGAGGACAAGCCTGCCTGGATCAAGGCGAAGGCCCATATCGGCCCCGAATACACCGCGCTGAAGTCGCTCGTGCGCGAGCAGGAGCTGCACACTGTCTGCGAAGAGGCAGGCTGCCCGAATATCTTCGAATGTTGGGAGGATCGCGAAGCGACCTTCCTCATCGGCGGCGAACAGTGCACCCGCCGCTGTGACTTCTGTCAGATCGATACCGGCCGACCGGCCGAATTCGACGCCGACGAGCCGCGCCGCGTGGCCGCCTCGGTGGCGGAGATGGGCCTGCGCTACTCGACGATCACCGGCGTGGCCCGTGACGACCTCGACGACGGCGGTGCCTGGCTTTACGCAGAGACCGTGCGCCAGATCCATGACCTCTCCTACGTCGACAGCCGCGGCACCGGCGTCGAACTGCTCATCCCCGATTTCAATGCCAAACCGGATCAGCTCGCCGAGGTGTTCTCCTCGCGTCCCGAGGTGCTCGCGCACAATGTCGAAACGGTGCCGCGCATCTTCAAGCGGATCCGCCCCGCGTTCCGCTACGAGCGTTCCCTGTCGGTGATCACGCAGGCCCGCGAAGCCGGTCTGGTGACGAAATCGAACCTCATCCTCGGGATGGGTGAGACGAACGACGAGATCATCTCCGCACTGCAGGACCTGCACGATGCCGGATGCGACCTCATCACGATCACGCAGTACCTGCGACCCTCCCCGCGCCACCACCCCGTCACCCGGTGGGTCAAGCCCGCCGACTTCGTGATGCTGCGCGATGCGGCCGAGGAGATCGGCTTCCTCGGTGTCATGTCGGGTCCGCTCGTGCGTTCGTCCTACCGTGCCGGTCGCCTGTGGGCCACCGCCATGCGTCGCCGCGGCGAGGAGATCCCGTCGCATCTGGCGCACTTGGACAAGCACACGCCCGCCAAACAGGAGGCTCAGGCGGTTGTGGATACCTTCGGCCCCGGCGAAGAGGTAGACTTGACTGCTGAGCAATGAGCGTCGGCCTCCCCCTGATTTCCGGAGGCGACGCCGCAACGCCCCTCAAGAGCAAGTGAGAGAATGAGCGAAGAACCGCGTAAGGGACTCTTCCGGCGCAAGCCAAAGGATCCGAACAAGAAGCCCGGCCGTCTGGCGCAGATGCGTCAGGTCTATGAGCTGTCCGCCAAACACAACAAAGCGACCCCGTGGCTGCTGGCTGCGGCGATCCTCGGATGCACGCTCATCGGCCTCATGATCGGTCTGCTCATCGGCGGCACCACCGCGATCTTCACGACGATCCTCGGCTTCATGGTCGGTCTGCTGTTGGGCATGTTCATGCTCGGCCGCTTCGCCGAGACCGCCGCATTCGCTCAGATGGACGGACAGCCCGGAGCCTTCGGCGCCGTTCTCAACACGGCCCGCCGCGGATACCTCATGGATGAGAAGCCCATCGCCGTCGATCCGAAGAGCCGCGACCTTGTGTTCCGGTCGACCGGTCGCGCCGGCGTCGTGCTGCTGAGCGAAGGTCCGAAGGGACGCAGCGCGAAGCTGCTGGCCAAGGAGAAGAAGCGCCACGAGCGCATCCTCCCCAATGTTCCGGTGCACACCTTCCAGGGCGGCAAGGAAGAGGGCCAGCTCGCGATGAAGCAGGTCGTCCCGGCCGTGCAGAAGCTGCCGCGCAAACTCAACCGCGCCGAGGTGCTGGCCGTGCGCAACCGTCTTGCTGCTCTCGGGACGCAGGGTTCGCGTCCGCCGATCCCGAAGGGAATCGACCCGAACAAGGCCCGCCCGAACCACAAGGCGATGCGCGGACGCTGATCCGCAGACACCCAGCAAAGACGAAGTAGCGGCGCCGACTCGATCCGAGTCGGCGCCGCTCTCATCCCACCACTCCTTGTTGCTACCTGACGGGGGCCCAGCAACCTCGCGCG
>NZ_JBQDYQ010000124.1:0-2835 GCF_052105255.1 Brevibacterium sp. | reverse complement strand
GCCCACACCGACCATTGTTCGGACGACCCGCTGGGCACGATCCCGGCGATGTCGAGCCGGGTGAGCACGAGCGCGGCGGCGGCCGCGATCGCCGGCAGGATGAGCGAGGCCACCGAGGTCAGGGTCGAAGCCAGCACGGCCCCCGGCGCCGAGGCGAGCGCCCGGAAGAATCCGCCCGAATCGGTTCCGCGGTCGAACCGATACCGCTGGACCTTCCGATCCAGACGCGTGCCGGTGCGGGCGAGCACCGACCAGATCAGAGCGACGAGGCAGATGACGAGCGGCCCGAGGGGCATGACGGCCACGGCCAGAGCCACGAGTCCGAAGACGACCCAGCCGCCCGACTGCACCCGTCGGTATCCCATCGGCTGCATCGGCTGCCCGCCTGGCGGCATCGGCTGCCCGCCTGGCGGCATCGGCTGCCTGCCCGGCCCCATGAGCTGCCCGCCGTGACCGGGCTGGTCGCCCCACTGCCCCTGATGAGCCTGACCATGCGGACCACCGGGACCGCTCGGCCCGACGAGGTTCTGCCCCTGACCGGGCTGAACGAAGCCGGAACGGCCGAGGTCGGCGCCGGCCATGGGCGATCCCGGACCTGCCTGAATGTCGCCGTTGGGGTTGTTGATCGGCGGGGCGGTCGCCTGCTGCGGGGGCTGCCCGTGCATCCGCCCGGAGCCATAGCCCGGCGCCTGGCCGGGCCCGGCATGACTGGTCGGCCGGCTGGAGCCGGGGTACTGCGGCTGCCCGCCTCCGGACGGTCCGGCTCCCGGGTAGCTGGTGCCTGCGCCGATAGCCGCACCCCCGAGCGCTGCCCCAGCGGCCCCGGCACCACCAAGACCGGAACCCCCATGCCCGCTGCCACCGTCGTCGACGGCAGGCATGACCGCGGTCCCGCTCGATGTCCGCTGCGGACCACCCGCTCCTGCCCCTCCGCTGGGACCGGAACCGAGCTGCGGCATCCGCCCGGACTCGATGTCGACGAGAGCGTCGAGGATCATCTGCCCCGACGGACGGCGTTCGGGTTTCGGATCGAGGCAGGCGGAGATGAGCGGAGCGAAGTTCTTCGGCGCCCCGTCGAGGTCGAATTTGCCCATGGCCACACGACCGAGCACCGCTTCCAAGGGTCCGGACCCGTAGGGGTTGCGGCCCGTGGCGGCGAACGCCATCGTCGCGGCCCACCCCCACCAGTCGGTCTTCTCACTCGACGTCTTGCCGTCGGCGATCTCCGGGGACAGATAGCCGGGGGTGCCCATGACCAGACCGGTGGCGGTCACGCGCACTTCGTCGGCGACCTGGGCGATGCCGAAGTCGATGACCATGGGCTCGCCGTCCATGATCATCACGTTCGCGGGTTTGAGGTCACGGTGGATGACGCCGGCATCGTGGACGGCGTTGAGGGCGTCGAGGAGGGCATGGCCGAAGTGGACGAGCTCGTCCTCGGCGAAAGGGCCGTTGTCACGGACATCGTCAGACAGGGTCTGCCCGTCGACGAATTCGGTGATGATGAACGGCTGCGCGGAATCGAGCTCCGCGTCGAGGACTTCCGCGATGCGGGGGTGGCGGATCCGGCGCAGGGTGCGAGTCTCGCGGGCCAGACGCTTGCGCGCGGTCTCATCATTGGCGATGTGCGGATGGAGGACCTTGACGGCGACCGGGTGGTTTCCGCCGTCGACACCGAGGTAGACGACACCCATGCCGCCCGAGCCGAGCTCCTCGATGAGGCGGTAGCCTCCCAGTTCCTGATCCATCACCTGGCCAAGCCTAGTCGAGCGAGTAGAGTTCGTTCCAAGGACCGACACAGGAGGAGGCGCAGATGAGCACCGTCGACTCTGCCGAGACCAGCACCGACACCCCATTCGGCGACAGCGATTTCGTCGTCGTGGCCAACCGCCTGCCCGTCGACCGTGATCCCCATGATGCGAACCACGGATGGCGCACCTCACCAGGGGGTTTGGTCACTGCAGTGGCTCCCGTGATGAAGGCCCAGGAGGGAGCGTGGATCGGGTGGACGGGCGTCGCCGACGAGGACTTCGAGCCCTTCACCATCGACGGCATGCACCTGACCCCGGTGACTCTGACAAGTGAGGATGTCCTCAGGTACTACGAAGGGTTTTCCAACGCCACACTGTGGCCGCTCTACCACGACGTCATCGTCCCGCCCGAGTACCACCGCACGTGGTGGGATGCGTATGTGCGGGTCAATGAGCGCTTCGCGGCCAAGGTCGCCGAGGTGGCTGCGCAGTCAGCGACCGTGTGGGTTCACGATTATCAGCTCCAGTTGGTTCCGCAGATGGTCCGACGCCTGCGCCCTGACCTCGCGATCGGTTTCTTCAACCACATCCCCTTCCCGCCCTATGAGCTCTTCGCTCAGCTGCCGTGGCGCGACGAGATCCTCCGCGGGCTCCTCGGCGCCGACCTCATCGGGTTCCAGAGGCCTGCGGACGCAGCGAACTTCCGCCGTGCCGTCCGCGGGCGGCTGGGATATGCGACGAAGGGGTCGACCGTCTCGGTGCCGCCGGGTGATTTCCTCCCGGCCCACCTCGTCCGCGCCGAGCCGTTCCCGATCTCGATCGACACCCCTTATCTCGAGGAGCTCGCCCGCGATCCGAAGATCGTCGAGAGGGCGAAGCAGATCCGCGAGGAGGTCGGCAATCCTCGGGTGGTCATGCTCGGCGTCGATCGGATGGACTATACGAAGGGCATCCGCCACCGGCTCAAGGCGTTCGGGGAGCTGCTCGCCGAGGGCCGACTCGATGTCGAGGATGTCGTGCTCATTCAGATCGCGACCCCGTCGCGGGAGCGGCTCGAACAGTACAAGATCATCCGTCACGACGT
>NZ_JBQDYQ010000123.1:0-2863 GCF_052105255.1 Brevibacterium sp. | reverse complement strand
ATGAGTATTCGAACCTCGGCTATGCGCTTCTCGGCATGGTCGCCGAGGCGGTCACAGGCAGGGCTTTCACCGATCTCGTGTCCACTGAGACCTTCGATCCCCTGAAGCTCACGCGCACCGGTTTCGACCACACGGACTTCCCAGACCTGGCGACCGGGTACCGCGTCGACCTGGACGGCGGCCTCCACCCGGCCGAACTCACCGGCCCAGGAGTCTTCTCTCCCATCGGCGGGGTCATCTCCACGGTGAACGACATCGGCACATGGATGGATGCGCATCTCGACGCCCTCGAACGCATGGACTCCTATGCTCCCGGATCCTGGTCGCGGATACTGACCGACAACCAGCAGCCACGACGGACCATGGAGATCCAGACAAGCGACCACCACGCGGAGACGCTCAGCTACGGGTACGGTCTCGAGACTCGTCTGGACACGCGATTCGGCCGCATCGTCTGCCATTCCGGCGGCTACCCAGGATACGGCTCACATATGCGTTGGTTCCCCAATCTGGGGCTCAGCCTCGTCGTCCTCGGCAATACGACCTATTACCCGGCGCAGCGCGTCGTCCAGGACGCGCTCGACCTCGGATGGTCGACGGCCACGGGACGACAGGACACCCGGCTGGAACGGAGTGCCACCTCGGCGCCAGTGCCCCGTTATCCCGCCGCCCAACCCCAGATCGATGCCGTGATGGCCGCGGCGAATCTCGTCAACGACTTCGATGACACCGTCGCCGAGGAGATCTTCTCCATGAACATGGACCTCGACGAACCGCGCGACGAGAGGCGGGAGCGCTTCGCCCGGTGGCGGGCGGAGAAACAGATCGACCGACCTCTCACCGAGGCGGACCTCGAGATGGTCTCCCCGCTGCGTGGAGTGGTCACGGTGCCGGGCACGGCAGATGAGAACGCCACGATCACGGTCGGACTCAATCACCTCGGTGAGGTGCAGGCGGTCACCCTCAGTGCCTGAACGGGTCCGCCACTGAACGGACTGGTCACTCAACCGCAGATGGCTCACGCCTTCATTCCACGACGAAGTTACTCAGCCCTGCGAACTTGAGAATGAACGGTGCGATCGACATCAGGACGAGCAGTGAGGCGACCGTCCACAGCCAGGTCATCTTCGCCCTGTGTCCGCGGACTCTCGTCCCCATTGCGAACAGTGGGCTGAGCAGCGGCAGCCCGTAGAAGAGCGGAGTCAGCGCGAAGGCGAGCGCAAGGAATCCGATGAACGTCCATTCCGTTCGCGAGAAGAAAGGCTCACGTGGCTTGGTCTCAGTATTCTCCACTCGCACCATCCTCGCCGAGATCGCCCAAACTGCATGTCCGGTCTACCTGCCAGAGCCCGGCCCGGCCTATCCACCGGAACGGACCCAACCTACCCGCCGGAGTTGAAGATCGCGTCGAGGGTGATCGGTTTGACGAGGTCGACGTAGACGAGCAGCGCCGTCATGCACAGCATCAGTCCGATGCACACGTACGTCAGCGGCAGCAGTTTGGCCGTGTCGAAGGGACCGACCAGCCCGCGTCCGCGCCACCGGTTGATGCGGCGGCGCGCACCTTCGTAGAGGCCCACGGCGATGTGTCCGCCGTCGAGGGGCAGCAGCGGGATCATGTTGAACGCGAAGAGGAAGATGTTGAGCGAGCCGAGCATGCCCAGCCCCATCTGCGCCTTGTCGACGACGTCGATCTGGTCGGTCGAGACGATCTCACCGGCGATGCGGCCGACGCCGACCATGCCGACGAGTCCCTCGGCGTCGCGGTCCTTCGTGCCGACGGCCACCTCGCCGATGTCGACGAGTTTGACCGGCAGCGTCAGGATCGCATGGAAGACTCCCGAGACTTGGTCCCACACGGCACCGGGGAACTCGGCGAGCGGTAGGGACTGGCGTTCCTGCACCGGTCCGACGCCGAAGAATCCCTGGGTCTCGGTCTGTGGAGTTCCATCCGGGTTGAGCACGGCCTTGCCGGTGTCGTCGACTTTCGGCCGTTCGGTGGCGATGATCGGCACCGTCACCGTCTGGGCCTGACCGTCGCGGATGAAGTCGACGTCGACACGTTCGCCGGCATGGTCCTTGATGACCGAGGACAGCTGGTCCCAGTCCTTCGTCTCGACGCCGGCGATCGCGGTGATCTCGTCACCCGGCTTGATCCCAGCCTCCCACGCGGGGGTGAGCTGATCGTCGTCACGGCAGGTGTTCTGCTCCGAGGCGGGACGCTGCTGCGCTTCTGAGGCGGGCACCGCACATTCGACGACGGTCTGGACGGTCGTCGTCGGAGTGATCACACCGATGCCCAGCAGCGAGATCGCCATGATGAGGATGCCCAGAACGAGATTGACCAAGGGACCGGAGAACATGACGACGAGGCGTTTGGGCACGCTGAGCGCATAGAACGTCCGGTGCTCCTCCCCCGGCTCGATCTCCTGATTCGAGAACCCCCGGGCATCGGCCATCGTGTCCTCGAACAGCCGCCCTTTCCGTTTCTTCCGGTCCCGACGCAGCGGTGCGGCGGCGCCGTCATCCGTCCCGTCGCCGAGGCGGCCCGAGGTTTCGTTGTCGGTCGAGTCGAGTGCGGCGTTAGGTCCGGCTGCCGTGCCGCCCTTCTGCGCAGCCGCGGCTGTCTCATGGCGAGCCTTCGTCGCCTCCTCGGGCGGATACATTCCCGGCATCGCGATGAACCCGCCGAGGGGGAACGCCTTGATTCCGTATTCGGTCTCGCCGCGGCGGAAGGAGAACAGGGTCGGTCCGAAGCCGACCATATAGTGCGTGACTTTGACTCCGAACTTCTTCGCCGGAGTGAGATGGCCGAGTTCGTGCAGCGCAATCGAGATCGAGATGCCGATGAGGAACAGGATGA
>NZ_JBQDYQ010000122.1:0-2934 GCF_052105255.1 Brevibacterium sp. | reverse complement strand
ACGACTCGCCGGATCCTTGGCCACGGCGGCGAATATGGGCGGCCTCGGACTCGGGATCCTGTCGTCCGGACTGCTCGCCCGCTTCGCCCCCGCTCCCCTGCTCACGCCGTTCCTCGTCAACACGCTCATGCTCGCCATCGCCGGGTTCGCGCTCATGCTCGTGCGGGACCGCACGCGGGGCGGGGCAACCTCCGTCCGGTTGCAGCTGCCGGGGATTCCCGCCTCGGCGAGGCACATGTTCCTAGCCGCCTCACCTGGGGCGATCACCGGCTTCGCGGTGTGCGGGCTGTATTCGGCGATCGCGCCGAGCTTCATCGGTCAGACCCTGCACGTGACGTCGACCGCGGTCACCGGTGCTGTTGTGTTCCTTCTCTTCGGCGCCTCGGCGACGGCGCAGGTGCTGCTGCGCGGGTTCAGCGACCGTCGACTCATCGTCGGCGGGACCGTGACCATGATCGTGAGCATGGGTGCTCTCGTCTTCGCACTCATGGCGGGGTCGCTGCCGGTGCTCATCGCCTCCGCAGCGTTGGCCGGTGCCGGGCAGGGGCTCGTGTTCATGACCGGGATGCGCGCGATCATCGCGGTGACCGCGCCCGAGCACCGCACCGAGGCAACCACCTCGTACTTCATCCTCGCGTACGTGTTCATATCGGTGCCGGCGATCGGTGCCGGATTCCTCGCCGCCGAGGTGGGACTGGCGAATGCGACCGTCATCTTCGCCGTCGCAGTGGCCGTGGTGTGCGTGTTTGGACTCGTCGCGGCACGGAGGTTCGCGGGCCGTTAGGTGGAGGGCCTCCGGGTGCTGGGGTGTCTGAGCCAGGTCCCCGGACCGTCGGGTGACGGGTAGCTGGACTGGCGAGGCCGTTGGGGCCGTTGGGGCCGTTGGGCCTGTTGGGCCTGTTGGAGCCGTTGGGCCTGTTGGGCCTGTTGGGGCCGGGTTCGCACGGAGCAGCGCGGCGGACGTCGGCCAGAGGCCTGATTTCCGGAGATCTGCCTCCCCGCTCCCGAGAAATGGTCACTTTCGGATAGTCCCCGGAAAATGTAGGTCATCATCGGATACTTTCAGCGCTTCGAAGTATCCGATGGTGACCCATATTTCTCGGCTGGTCCCATCTCCGCTCTCCCACACCTCGACTTGTCGCACCGGGACCTCGGTTTGTTTCCTCTGAGGTCTCAAACCCCTTCTCCGTAGTCCCGTCTCCGATGGAGGTTCGGGTCAGTGACGTGAACTAGGGTGGGTGCCATGACCTCCGCAGCCACGACCTCCGCCCTCGATGTCCTCCACGATGTCTTCGGCTATGAGGAGTTCCGGGGTCAGCAGGCGGCCATCGTCGACCAGGTCGTCGGCGGCGGGGATGCGGTCGTACTCATGCCCACCGGCGGCGGAAAATCCCTGTGCTATCAGATTCCTGCCCTGGTCAGGCCCGGTACAGGTGTCGTCATCTCCCCACTCATTGCGCTCATGGCCGATCAGGTCGCGGCGCTGGAGAACCTCGGCGTGCGGGCGGCCTATCTCAACTCGTCCCTCGATTTCGAGACCGCCCAGCAGGTCGAACAGCAGCTGCTCGCCGGAGAGATCGACCTGCTCTACCTCGCGCCCGAGCGTCTCGTCCTGCCGCGGACGATGCGACTGCTCGAGCTGGCACAGATCTCCCTGTTCGCCATCGACGAAGCCCACTGCGTGTCCCAATGGGGACATGACTTCCGCAGCGACTATCTGGGACTCGGCGTCTTGGCCGAACGATTCCCGGATGTCCCGCGCATCGCACTGACGGCCACGGCCACGCCGGCCACCCACGCCGAACTCACCGAACGACTCCACCTCCAGGATGCCGAGCACTTCGTCGCGAGCTTCGACCGACCCAACATCACCTACCGGATCGAGCCGAAAGCCTCGGCGAGATCGCAGCTGCTCAACTTCATCACCACCGAACACCCCGGGGATTCGGGCATCGTCTACTGTCTGTCCCGGCGCGGGGTCGATCAGCTGGCCGAAGCACTCGTCGCCCGCGGCCTCACGGCCCTGCCGTACCACGCAGGGCTTCCCGCCGAGGTGCGCGCGGAGAACCAGGCGAGGTTCCTCCGCGAGGACGGCATCGTCATGGTCGCCACCATCGCCTTCGGCATGGGCATCGACAAACCCGACGTCCGCTTCGTCGCCCACCTCGACCTGCCGCGGTCGGTCGAAGGCTACTACCAGGAGACCGGTCGAGCCGGCCGCGATGGACTGCCCGCGGATGCGTGGATGGTCTACGGCCTCGGCGATGTCGTCTCCCAACGCCGACTCATCGAATCCGGCGAGGGCGACCAGGTGTTCAAACGCCGCCAGATGAGCCACCTCGATTCGATGCTCGCCCTCTGCGAGACAGTCGACTGCCGACGTGTGCAGCTGCTGCGGTACTTCGATGAGGAATCCGCACCGTGCGGCAACTGCGACACATGCATGACACCCCCAGTGACCTGGGACGCGACCGTGGCCGTGCAGAAGCTTCTGTCCGCCGTCATCCGGCTCGACCGGGAACGCGGGCAGCGCTTCGGTTCGGGCCAGGTCATCGACGTGCTGCGCGGCAACGACAACGACCGTTCCCGGGCCTCGGACCATGCGAGCCTGAGCGTCTGGGGCGTCGGCGACGACCTGTCCGAGAGCCAATGGAAGACCGTCATCCGCCAGGTGCTCGCCCGCGGCCTTCTCGAATCGCACGGTGACTACGGTGTGCTTGTGGTCGGTGAGGCGGCCGGCCCCGTCCTGCGGGGAGAAGAGGAGATCTCACTGCGCGTCGATCCGGTGAAGAAAGCCGGAGCGAAGAAGGCCGGATCAAGTCGCCGAGGCGGCCCCGAGGTCGAGCTCGACCCGGCCGATGCCTCCCTGTTCGAGGCGCTGCGCTCCTGGCGAGGAGAGCAGGCGAAGGAGCAGGGCGTGCCCGCCTATGTCGT
>NZ_JBQDYQ010000121.1:0-2935 GCF_052105255.1 Brevibacterium sp. | reverse complement strand
GGCGAGCTGACCGTGACGACCGATATCGACGGCATCAGGCTGCTCGTGTCCCCGAAGGTCGTCGAACCCAACCACCATTCGAGGCGTCTGCTGCGGCTGACCGGGATCGGCGCGAACGAGAACCAGGCGCGGGCGATGCTCAACGACCTCGACTCGTTCCGCTCGGCCCCCGAGATCGCCGAAGTCGACGAACTCGACGAATCCCAGGCCGCCCGCCGCTGGCTCGACGAAGTGTACAAACCCCTCATCCAGGCGATCCCGGAGAACCTCAACCGCAAACTCGAACCCGGGCAGATCTTCTACGAGTTCGCCGAGCACCGCCGCACCATGGCTCGCGCCCGCCAACGCGACATCCCCACGATGGAGGCCATCGCCTACTTCATCGTCGACTACCTGGCGAACCTCCCCGACGAGATCCGCTACGTCGACAGCGAGAAGTTCTGACGCTCCCACCTCAGCCGATGTTCCACCAGGTGAAACGGGGAGGGCGTGGCCGCCTCGGCGGGCATACCTTGGAAGTCCACGGAGTCGACACCGGTGTCGCTCCGGAACCGAACCCCGCCCGGAAGGACTCCCGATGTCGACGAACGAGAACAACCCGTCGATCCCGTCCCTGTTCGACTTGAGCGGCCGCACCGCAGTCGTCGTCGGGGCCGGCTCCGGACTGGGGCAGGCCAGCGCGATCGGGCTGGCCGACGCAGGCGCACACGTCGTCGTCGCCGATCTCAACCTCACCGGCGCCGAGGCGACCGCCGAACTCATCGCCGCCCGTAGCACCAGATCGGCTGCGCACGGAGCCGCCGATAGCGGATCTGGGGCCGGGTCCGCCTCGGCGGTGGACGTCGACATCACGGACACGGCGTCCGTCGACTCGCTCGTGGACGCCTGGGCCGATGCCGAGGTCCTCGTCATCACCCCCGGGGCGAATGTGCGCAAACGACTGACGGACACCACCGATGACGAGTTCGACCGGGTCATCGACATCAACCTCAAGGGCACTTACCGGCTGATGCGCGGATTCGGCCGTGAGATGGGTGAGCGCGGTCGCGGCTCGATCGTCACCTACGCCTCGTTCCGGGCACTGGCCATCGAACCCGGGCAGGGACTGTACGCGGCGGCCAAGGCCGGGGTGGTGCAGCTGACGAAGACGATGGCCAGTGAGCTCGGAGGCAGGGGCGTGCGCGTCAACGCGATCCTGCCCGGGCCCTTCGACACTCCCCTGACCCAGCAGATCAAGGCCGAGGGGAAATGGTGGGACGCGTATGCGGACAAGACCGCCCTGGGCCGGTGGGGTCGACTGCACGAGATCGCCGGGCCCGTCCTCTTCCTCGCCTCGGAGGCATCGAGCTATGTCACCGGCCACTCGCAGCTCGTCGACGGCGGCTGGATGGCCCAGGACGGCCGATTCACCCCCGACGTGTGAGATCTTTGCCGTGTGAGATCGACGACGCCGCAAGAAGGTTTCGCCCGTGATCACGGGGGAGCCCGGCGAGACAATATTCATGGCTATGCAAGAATATTCATATGACCGTTTCGCACACACCGCCCACCCCGCCGACGCACACTCCCACAGGGGTGCTGCGGCAGCTGGGACGACGCAAGTCGATCAGCGCCATGACCGCCGAGGCCCACACCGATGCGCAGTCCGCACAGCAGGGTGGGCTGCGGCGGACCTTCGGCGTCTTCCAGCTGACGATGATCAGCGTCGGGGCCACCTTGGGTACGGGAATCCTCGTCATCCTCGGCGAGGCTGTGCCTGTGGCCGGCCCGGCCGTCTGGCTCGCCTTCGTCCTGGCCGGAATCACGGCGCTGCTGTCGGCGGTCAGCTACGCCGAGATGGCGGGGATGGTGCCGGTGTCCGGGTCAAGCTACTCGTATTCCTATGCCACTCTGGGTGAGGGCGTCGCCTGGGTCTGCGGCTGGTGCCTCGTCCTCGAATACGCGGTCTCGGTCGCCGCGGTCGCCGTCGGCGCCGCCGACTACGTCAACGAGACCCTGCGCGTCTTCGGCCTCGAGCTGCCGGCGTCCCTGACCACGGGACCGGGCCTGGCCGAGAATCCGGATGGGATCATCAACGTCTCGGCGCTTGTCGTCGTGGCTCTGGCGACCGTGCTGCTCATGCGCGGCGCCCGCGAATCCGGTGTCGCCAACACCATTCTCGTGTTCGTCAAGATCGGCATCCTCGTCTTCTTCGCCGTCGTGGCGTTCACCGCGTTCAAGGCCGGCAACTTCGCGCCGATGCTGCCGATGGGCGCCGCCGGTGTCACCGCGGCCGCTTCCAGCGTGTTCTTCTCCTATATCGGCTTCGATGCCGCGTCCACGGCCGGTGAGGAAGCGAAGAATCCGCGCCGGGACCTGCCGCGGGCGATCATCTTCTCCATGCTCATCGTCACCTCGATGTACGTCCTCGTCGCCGTCACAGCGATCGGGGCGCGGCAGTGGCAGTGGTTCGACGGCGCTCATGCGCCGCTGGTGCAGATCGTCAAGGAGATCACCGGGTCGAATTTCGCGGTGCTGGCCTTCGCCGTGGCCGCGGTGCTCGCGATCTTCTCCGTCGTCATCACCGTGCTCTATGGTCAGTCGCGGATCCTGCTGACGATGGCCAGGGACGGCATGGTGCCGAAGATCTTCGGTGTCGTCTCCCAGCGCACCGGCACTCCCCTGATCGGCACTCTCATCGTCGGCGGCCTCGTGGCCGTCACGGCGGCGCTCATTCCGCTCGGCGAACTCGCCGATGCCACGAGCATCGGCACCCTGTTCGCGTTCTGCCTGGTCAATATCGCCGTCATCTACCTGCGGTTCAAGCGCCCCGACCTCGACCGTTCGTTCACGGTTCCGTTCGGGCCGGTCGTCCCCGCGCTGGGAGCCGTGGCGTGTGCGTTCCTCATGGTCAACCTCGGCGGGCGGACGTGGATCGTCTTCGGTGTGTGGATGG
>NZ_JBQDYQ010000120.1:0-3043 GCF_052105255.1 Brevibacterium sp. | reverse complement strand
AGGTAGTTCTGGGAGCGGACGGGGCCTTGTTCACAGGCAGGTTCGCGATTAGATTATGAGCAGTTGAAACACTCTTCCGACACCCGCCGATGGAGGTGGACCGTCCGCCATGGATTCGACGCTGCTGCTCGAAGACACCTATCAGAGCGCCGTTCGACGCGCACATGAGCGTCTGGCAGGACCGTCGGAGACGAGCCTCCACCTGCCGTCGTCAGGGCCCGGGGTGCGGACCTCGGTCCTGGAATCATGGGACCGGTCTCTGGCCCGGCTGCGCGACCCCGACAGCGTGCAGGTCCAGGTCGCATTCGAAACCGATCGTCTCGCCGAGGTGCGCCGGCGACATCCCTTCCACGCGATCATGCCGTTGCTGCGGTCCCATCTCATCGAACCCGCCAAAGACGCCGGACTGCTGGCCGCCCTCGGCGACGAACAGGGGCGACTGCTGTGGGTTGAGGGGGAGCGGGGCGTGCGCGACCGTGCCGAAGCCATGGGTTTCGTCTCCGGGTCGGACTGGTCAGAAGAGGTGATGGGCACCTCCGCACCGGCCCTGGCCCTGCGATCGGGCCGGCCCGTGCAGGTCAGCCGCGCCGAGCATTTCGCACCCGACGTCCATTCCTGGAGCTGCAGCGCCGTCCCCGTCACCCACCCGCTGACCGGGCAGGTCATCGGCATCATCGATGTCACCGGGGGAGACGACGCCGTGTCCTCCATCGTGCTGCCGCTGCTGTCGTCGACGGCGAAGGCCGCCGGGGCTCAGCTGTCCCAGCTCTTCACGCCGCAGCAGATGCACACCGGCACCGAGGCGGCCGGGACCAGACTGACAGTGCTCGGTCCCAGCCCCGCTTTGGAGAACCCCGATGGAACGCGGATTCCCCTGAGCCGTCGGCACGCCGAGATCCTGTTGCTGCTGCACAGGCGTCCCGACGGCATCAGCGGTGCCGGACTGGTGGAGCGGCTGTGGTCGGTCGGCGGCAGCGAAGTCACGGTCCGGGCGGAGATCAATCGTCTGCGCAGAACGATCGGCAGCCTCGGCGATCTGCGCATCGACGCCCGCCCCTATCGGTTGCGCGGGGACGTCGATTCGGATCTGGAGCTCACCGTGCAGGCTCTGGCCAGCGGTGACACGGATTCGGCCCTCGAGCAGTTCAGGGGGACCGTCCTGCCGGATTCCGAAGCGCCGGGAGTCCGCGAGATCGCGGCGGAGGTCGATGCGCTTATGCGCGAGACCCTGCTCCAGGACGGAACCTGGCAGCAGCTGTGGCGGTTCGCGAACCTGCCGGACTTCCGCGACGACGTCGAAGTCCTCATGACAGTGCTGCGTCTGGCACCGCCCGAGGCCGCCGAACGCAACGCCGCGGTCGTGCGCCTGGAGGCGCTGGGCCTCTGAACTCGGCGAACCGATTGCGGTTCGGTGTGCGGGACGGGGCGGCCGCCTCGGCGATGTGATGCAACCCACATGCAACGTTGCGCTCGGTAGCGTCGTGGTCACACGGAGACAATCCGGTGGAATCAGACGCATCAAAGGAGTTGCAATGACTGTCTACGCACAGCCTGGTCAGGACGGGTCGCTCGTCACCTTCAAGTCCCGGTATGAGAACTTCATCGGCGGTCAGTGGGTGCCGCCGGTCAAGGGCAACTATTTCGAGAACCCCAGCCCCGTCACCGGCAAGACCTTCACCGAGGTCCCGGCCAGCACCGCTGAGGACATCGAACTCGCTCTCGACGCCGCGCACAAGGCGGCTCCGGCCTGGGGCAAGACCTCGGTCGCCGAACGGGCCAACATCCTCAATCGGATCGCCGACCGCATCGAGGAGAACCTCGAGATGATCGCCGTCGCCGAGACTTGGGACAACGGCAAGGCGATCCGCGAGCCCCTCAACGCCGACCTGCCGCTGGCGGTCGATCATTTCCGCTACTTCGCCGGAGCGATCAGGGCACAGGAGGGCGGACTCTCGCAGATCGACGATGACACCGTGGCGTATCACTTCCACGAGCCGCTCGGTGTGGTCGGCCAGATCATTCCCTGGAACTTCCCGATCCTCATGGGCGTGTGGAAGATCGCACCGGCGCTGGCCGCGGGCAACGCGATCGTGCTCAAGCCCGCCGAGCAGACTCCTGCCTCGATCCTCGTCCTCGTCGAGCTCATCGCCGACCTGCTGCCCGAGGGCGTGCTCAACGTCGTCAACGGCTTCGGTCTGGAGGCCGGCAAGCCGCTGGCGTCGAACAAGCGGATCTCGAAGATCGCGTTCACCGGTGAGACCACAACCGGTCGTCTGATCATGCAGTACGCCTCGCAGAACATCATTCCGGTGACTCTGGAGCTCGGCGGAAAGTCGCCGAACATCTTCTTCGAGGATGTGCTGGCCAAGGACGATTCGTATGCGGACAAGGCCCAGGAGGGCTTCACGATGTTCGCTCTCAACCAGGGCGAGGTCTGCACCTGCCCGTCGCGTGCGCTCATCCAGGAATCGATCGCCGATCCCTTCCTCGAGAAGGTCGTGGCCAGGACGAAGAAGATCGTCCAGGGCAATCCGCTCGACACGGACACGATGATGGGCGCCCAGGCCTCGAACGACCAGTTCGAGAAGATCATGTCCTACCTCGACATCGGCCGTCAGGAAGGCGCCGAGGTGCTCACCGGCGGCGGCAAGGCCGAACTCGACGGGGATCTGGCCGGCGGCTTCTACGTGCAGCCGACGATCTTCAAGGGCACGAACAAGATGCGCATCTTCCAGGAGGAGATCTTCGGGCCCGTCGTCTCGGTCGCGACATTCTCCGACTACGCCGACGCCATGGCCACTGCCAATGACACGCTCTACGGCCTCGGCGCCGGTGTCTGGTCGCGCGACGGCAACACCGCCTACCGGGCCGGTCGCGAGATCCAGGCCGGTCGTGTGTGGGTGAACAACTACCATGCCTACCCGGCTCATGCGGCCTTCGGCGGGTACAAGGCTTCGGGCATCGGTCGCGAGAACCACAAGATGATGCTCGATCACTACCAGCAGACGAAGAACCTGCTCGTCAGCTACTCGGAGAACGCCCA
>NZ_JBQDYQ010000119.1:0-3117 GCF_052105255.1 Brevibacterium sp. | reverse complement strand
AGGAGTTCCTCACCGCTATCACCGAGGTGGCCCTGCGCGCCCATAGCATCGCCGACCGCCATTTCCGCCTCCGCCCAGCGTGAGGGTACGGCGAGCGCGGTGCAGCTCCTGTCAATGGTGCCGTCCATGCCGGCGGTCGGGCGCCGCTTGAGGAGGCGCCTTACTTGAGGAGGCGGTCCATTCGACGGTCGGAGAGCTTTCTTCCGCCGGTCTGACAGCCGGGGCAGTACTGGAAGGATTTGTCGGCAAAGGACACCTCGGCGATGGTCTCGCCGCAGACATGACAGGTCTCACCTGTGCGGCCGTGAACGGAGAATCCGCGTTTCTTCGCGGTTTTGATCTTGCCCGGCGGCAGGCCGATGAGCCTGCTGCGGGCGGCATCGAGCACCTCGCGGATGGCGGTGTGAAGCGTCTGCGGGTCGACGGTCTTCGCGGTTGCGAACGGAGAGAGCTTCGCGGCGTGGAGGATCTCATCGGTATAGGCATTGCCGAGGCCTGCGATGATTCTCTGATCTTCGAGGACCGTTTTGATCCGGGAGGTCGACTCGGAAAGCGCCGCGGCGAGTTCGTCGACGGTGAGGCTCAGGGCGTCGGTGCCGAGCGATGCGAGGGCGGGCACCTCGGAGGGGTCGCGGACGAGGGACACGGCGGCGTTCTTCTTCGACCCGGGTTCGATGAGGTCGAAGGCGGCCCCCGATGCCAGGGTTACGCGCATTCCCAACGGCCCCTTGCCCATCCGGGTCGGACCACTCGGTGCGGTATCATGCCAGTTCAGCCAGCCCATTCGGGCGAACCGGCAGACGAGACTGAGTCCGTCGAAACCGATGACGAGGGCTCGCCCATGGCGGGCCACCTCGGTGATAGCAAGTCCGGCGAGCGCATCGATGCTCGGGTCGACGGTCTTCAGCAGGCTGAGCTCGGCAATGTCCGCGCGGGTGACGAAGTCCCCGATCAGCCGCGGACGCAGGAAGTCGACCAGCGCATCGACCTCGGGTAGCTCCGGCATAACCCCATTATCGTCCTCACCTCCCAATCCCAACACCCCTAATTGCTACCTGATGGCGGCCCAGCAACCTCGCGCGAGGTTGCTGGGCCGCCATCAGGTAGTTCTGAGAGGCGCAAACCGGGTCACAGGAGTTGACCAACCTTGAGAACCCATTGATCGAGGACTAGCGTGGATTGACCACCGGAAGCCGAGTGGCTTCGGTGGATCTCTGACTGCCGAAGGAGGCGGACAATGGCTGAGAACGTTGCTCAGAAGCTCATCCGATCGCATCTGGAGTCTGGGGAGCTCGCTCCCGGAAACGAACTCGGGGTCCGGATCGACCAGACTCTCACACAGGATGCGACGGGCACCCTGGTCATGCTCGAACTCGAGGCTCTCGGCCTCGACCGTATCCGCACGGATCTGTCTGTGCAGTACGTCGATCACAACCTGCTGCAGACCGATGAGAAGAACCCGGAGGACCACGAGTTCCTCCGCTCTGCCGCGGCACGGTTCGGTCTGTGGTTCTCCCCTGCCGGCAACGGCGTCTCCCACCCTGTCCACCAGTCCCGTTTCGGCAAGCCGGGGACGACTCTCATCGGCTCGGACTCCCACACTTGCGCCGCCGGCGCTTTGGGAATGCTCGCCATCGGCGTCGGCGGACTCGAGATCGCCATGGCCATGGCCGGTGAACCGCTCTTCATCAGCGCCCCGCAGATCATGGGCGTCGAACTCACAGGCACCTTGCCCGACTGGGTCTCGGCCAAGGACGTCATCCTCGAAATGCTGCGTCGTCACGGGGTCAAAGGCGGAGTCGGGAAGATCATCGAATATCACGGGGACGGGTTGCGGAACCTCACGGCCATGGACCGTCACGTGATTGCGAATATGGGGGCCGAACTCGGCGCCACCGCCACGGTCTTCCCCGCCGATGATGCCGTCCGCGACTACTTGGAGGCCGTTGACCGAGGCGAGGACTTCACCCGCATCGTGGCCGACGAAGGTGCCGAATACGATCTCACCGACAGCATCGATCTCTCGCAGCTCGAACCGCTCATCGCCGCGCCGTCGTCTCCGGGAAACGTCACTCCGGTGCGCGAGGTCGCCGGTGAGGACGTCTTCCAGGTCGTCGTCGGCTCATCGGCGAACCCAGGGCTGCGGGACTTCGCCGTCGTCGCCGAGACACTTGCCGACCGCCAGATTCAGCAGCAGATCTCGCTCGACATCAACCCCACCTCACGTGAGGTCCTTGCCGACCTCATCGCCGGGGGATGGCTGACCTCACTGGTGGCTTCCGGGGCCCGGATTCACCAATCCGGCTGCATGGGCTGCATCGGCATGGGCCAGGCTCCTGCGGTCGGGCGCAACAGTCTGCGCACCATGCCGCGCAACTTCCCCGGTCGCTCCGGCACCGACGAGGACGCCGTGTGGCTGTGCTCGCCGGAGACTGCCGCGGCCGCCGCGCTGAGCGGGAAGATCACCGATCCCCGCGACCTCGACATGGACTATCCCGAGGTGCGGCTGCCGGAGAAGTACTCTGCGAACCGCAAAATGCTCGTTCCACCGTTGGAACCGGAGGAAGCCCGGAACGTCGAACTCGTCAAAGGAACGAACATCTCGACCCTGCCGGACTTCGAACCGCTGCCCGACGACATCGACCTGGAGATCCTGCTCAAGGTCGGCGACAACGTCTCCACCGACGAGATCATGCCCGCCGGATCCCGCGTTCTGCCGTACCGGTCGAACATCCCGAAGATCTCTGAGTTCGTCTATATCCAGGTCGATGACACCTATGCCACCCGTGCCGCCGAGCACGACGGCGGGCACGCGATCGTCGGTGGGGAGAACTACGGTCAGGGGTCCTCTCGCGAGCATGCGGTCATCGCTCCCCGCTATCTCGGTCTGCGGGTAGTGGTGGCGAAATCGTTGGCGCGGATCCACTGGCAGAACCTCGCGAACTTCGGCGTCCTTGCCCTCGAGTTCACGGACGAGTCCGACTACGAGTCACTGTCCCAGGGCGATGTGCTTGAGTTCCGTGGTCTGCGCGATGAGCTCGGTGAGGGGACGACAATCACCGCCGAGGCGGCCGGTCGAAAGTTCGAATTCCGCCACGGCCTGTCGCCCCGTCAGGT
>NZ_JBQDYQ010000118.1:0-3326 GCF_052105255.1 Brevibacterium sp. | reverse complement strand
ATGATCCGAGTGCGAACGTCCTGCCCTACACTCTCTCCGGTGGCACGGACAACAAATCGATGGCCGAACTCGGCATCACCGGCTACGGTTTCGCCCCGCTCCAACTCACCGGCGACCTCGACTTTCCGGCTATGTTCCACGGCGTCGACGAGAGAGTGCCGATCTCGGCGCTCAAGTTCGGGACGCGGGTCCTCGGCGACTTTCTGATGAAGGCCTGAGCACTGATGAGGGCCTGACCGCTGCTGACGGTCCGACCGGCACCGGCAGCACGGTCATGACGATCCCGACGAGCACTCCGCCGGCGCTGAGCACCGTGATCAGCGTGACATCGGAGCCGGGAATCGGCAGCACTGCATCGAGTGCCAATGCCCCGATCAAATTCCCGAAGAGGAGACCCCAACCGATCAGCTGCTGACCGCCAGCGGCATGATCTTGCGGCGCAGCCACACGGTACGGACTCCGCCGACGGAGATGCGGGTGCGGGCGAGCTCCCACTGTCCGTATTCCGACTGGTCGTTGAGTTCCTGCAGGCTGACCGACCGCGGCACATCCCGGGAGAACGAGACTTTCCGGAACTCGTAGGTCATACGTGGACGCTGACGTTTCATAACCTCAGCCTAGACGATCTGGGCTAATCTTGACGGTATGCCCGTCATCGTTCTGCTGCGGCACGGTCTCTCCGACGCCAACGTCTCCGGAATCCTGGCCGGACGCGCGCCCGGCGTGTCCCTCACCGATGAGGGAACACGGGCGCTGCGGGCCAACCTCGAGCTGCTGCCGCACCGGCGTTTCTCCCAGCTTCTGCATTCGCCCCTGCAACGCTGCGAACAGACCGCATCGATCGCAGCTGAGGCAGCTGACTTCGATCGCATCGAGGTCGACGAGGCTGTCATCGAACTCGACTACGGCGAGTGGACGGGCCGATCGCTCACAGAGCTGGGGCAGGAGCCCCTGTGGGCGACCGTGGTGAAGACGGCGTCGCAGGCCAGGTTCCCCGGAGGGGAATCCATCACCGAGGCGGCCGAGCGCTCGACTGCCCGTGTCCGTGACCTCGTGGCTCAGCTGCGCGAAGAGGAGCGTACCCATGCGGAACTCGAGTCCGCCGCGGATTCCGGAACCGACGCGGGGAAGTCGGCGCCGCCTCGGTGGGCGATGATCGTCTCCCACGGAGACATCATCAAGGCGATCATCGCCGATGCGCTGGGAATGCCGCTCGACGATTTCCAGCGGCTGAGCGTCGCTCCCGGGTCGTTCACGGTCATCGACTTCTCCGGTGACAAGCCGGTGCTCGCCGCGATGTCGGTGACAGCCGCCGGACTCGCCCAGTCGGCCACGGTCGGCGGCGGCGGAATGCGCTGATCCCGGCACTCGTGGGCGAATGCCGGGATCAGGGTCTGTCGGAACAGGTCGCGATGTCGACTCAGACTGCGGCGAGGACTCCCGTGCCGAGCAAGATGTAGAGGACGATGCCCAAAGCCACGCGGTACCAGACGAAGATGGCGAACGACTTCGTCTCCACATACTTGAGGAACCAGTGGATGACGACGAGGCCGAGAGCGAAGGAGATGACCGTGGCCAGTATCGTCGGTCCCCAGCCGAGCACCATGGCCTCACTGCGACCGAGCGTCTGCGCCACGCCGTAGAGGCCCGACCCGACGACGGCGGGAATGGCGAGCAGGAACGAGTAGCGAGCCGCGGAGGGACGATCGAAGCCCATGAACCGGCCGGCCATGATCGTACCGCCGGATCGTGACACGCCGGGGACGACGGCGAGCGCCTGAGCAAAACCGAACAGGATGCCCTGACCCCAGTTCATATCCTCAAGGGTGCGTTCGCGTTTCCCCGCCCAGTCGGCGATGCCGATGATGAGACCGAAGACGATGAGCATCGTCGCCGTGATCCAGAGACTGCGCAGAGCACCCTCGATGTAGTCCTGGAAGAGCAGGCCGATGATGACGATGGGGATCGAGCCGACGATGATGAGCCAACCCAGGCGCACCTCGGGGTCCTTGCGATCATGCTTGCCGACGAGCGCTTTGCACCATTTCGAGATGATCGTGACGATATCGCGCCAGAAGTAGACGACGACGGCCGCCTCGGTGCCGATCTGGATGATGGCGGTGAAGAACGCACCCGGATCGGACCCCGGAAGCATGAGTTCGCCGACGATGCGCACGTGCGCCGACGACGAGATCGGGAGGAACTCGGTGAGTGCCTGAACGATTCCGAGCACGGCGGCGACCAGCCAGTCGTACATACGACTCCTTGAGATTATGAGGTGGGAACGAAACCACGGTAGTCGCAGCATCAGGTAACCTCAAGAAGCATGAAGCACCAACGCCTCGGCACCACCGGTCTGGAAATCAGCGATGTGGGTCTCGGGACCTTCGAGTGGGGGCATCGGGTCGATGACCAGGTCGCCCAGCTCCTCGTCGATAGCTACATCGACGCAGGTGGCAACCTCATCGAGCTGCCGAGCTCGGCCACAGCCTCCGCAGAGGTACTCGGGCGGCTGAGACTTCCCGAAGAGATTCTGCTGCTGTCCCGAGTGGGCGTGTCCCTGAGTGAGCCCGACCACATCGAGGTCGGGCTCGGGCGTGCGAGAATTCTCAGCCGGGTCGACACGCTCCTGCGCACGGTGGGACGCGATCACCTCGATGTGCTCGTCCTCGACGTCTTCGACGCCGAAGTCGACCGTGCCGAGACCGCCTCGGCCGTTGAGACGCTGCTCACGCTGGGGAAGGTCCGCTACGTCGGGGTGTCCCACCACACCGGGTGGCAGCTGGCGGAGATGCGCGGAGCCGGAATTCCGGTGGCCTGCGCCGTCGCCGAATACTCGCTGCTCAACCGCGAGGCCGAAGCAGAGCTCATTCCCGCGGCCGAATATGCGGGAGTCTCGCTCATCGCCGGAGCGGGACTGGGCCGCGGAGTGCTCACCGACAAATACCGGAACGCGACTCCGCAGGATTCCCGCCTGGCGGGGGAGCTGAGCGACTACGCCGGTGCCTATCTCGACGAACGATCGAACCGGGTACTCGCAGGCGTCCGTCGTGCCGCGACCGCGTTGGGTGTGTCGACAGTCGACATCGCCTTGGCCTTCAACCGGCAGCACGGAATCGCGAGCACTCTGGTCTCGCCCCGCACTCCGGCACAGCTGGCCGAGGTCACCGGCAGTGAGGTCGAACTGGCCGCGGAGATCGCCGAGGTGCTCGACCAGATCTCATGGAGTCCGTCCGCCTAGAGACTCGGCTCGGATCCTGCGAGAGATTCCCGAGCTTCTCAGTCGTCCTCGTCGTCATCGTCGAGGACGAACTCGTCATCGTCCT
>NZ_JBQDYQ010000117.1:0-3427 GCF_052105255.1 Brevibacterium sp. | reverse complement strand
GGATGTTCTCCTCCACCCGCTGTGCGAGCTTCGCGAGATCATCGTCGCTGACCGGGCGTCCCTGGCAGGCCTTGCGCACACCGGACATGATCTTCTGCCGGGAGAACTCCTCGGTGACTCCGGAACGTTTGATCACCGACAGGCTCGTGGCTTCCATCGTGGTGAAGCGACGACCGCAGTGACGGCACTGCCGACGCCGACGGATCGCTGCGCCGTCTTCGCTGGTCCTCGAATCGACGACCCGCGAATCGGACTCACGGCAGAACGGACAGCGCATCTCTACTCCTCGAACCTGATGTCGACAGCCCGCCCGTGGGCCGGCAGCTGTTCGCTGGCGGCGAGAACACCGATGTGCCCGGCCACCTCGGACAGTGCCTGGCGATCATAGTCGATGACCTGGCTGACCTTGATGAATGAGTGCACACCCAGCCCCGAACCGTGAGCGGCGGTGCCCATCGTGGGCAGCACGTGATTCGACCCGGCGCAGTAGTCACCGAGCGACACCGGTGCCCAATCGCCGAGGAAGACCGCTCCGCCGTTGGTGATCCGTGCCCCGACAGCTTCCGCCTCGGCCGTGTGGACCTCGACGTGCTCTCCGGCGTAGCCGTTGACCACGGTGATCCCGGCGTCGAGGTCGTCGACGAGGACGATCGCCGACTGTCGACCGGCCAGAGCCGCCCCGATCCGTTCGGTGTGCATCGCCTGCGGCACCTGCACGTCCAGCTCCTTCTGCACCGCCTCGGCGAGTTCGACGGAGTCGGTGACCAGCACCGAGGCGGCCAGTTCGTCGTGTTCGGCCTGACTGATGAGGTCGGCGGCGACGAAGCGCGGGTCGGCCTGGTCGTCGGCGAGGATGATGATCTCCGTGGGTCCGGCGACCGCGTCGATGCCCACCCGGGAACGGACCAGGGACTTCGCCGCAGCCACATAGGCGTTCCCGGGACCGGTGATGAGGTCGACGGGTTCGAGTTCCTCACCGTCGTCGAAGCCGTAGGCCAGGGCGCCGATCGCCTGAGCTCCGCCCATCGCCCACACTTCGTCGACGCCGAGGATGTGTGCGGTGGCGAGCACGGTGGGGTGCGGCAGGCCGTTGCTCTGGGGCGGGCTCGCGATCGCCAATGAGTGTGCACCGGCGGTCTGTGCCGGCACGACGTTCATGATCACCGTCGACGGGTACACGGCCAGTCCGCCGGGAACGTAGAGTCCGACCCGTTCGACCGGCAGGTGGCGCGTGGTGACGAAGGCGCCGGAGGCCAATTCGGTGCGGACATCGTCGGGACGCTGATCGGCCGCGACCGTCCGAGCCCGGGCGATGGATTCGACGAGTGCGGCCGTAACCGCGGGATCGAGTTCGGCTGCGGCCTCGGCCAGCGCCGAGGCCGGCACGCGCAGCGCCTCGGAACGGACCCCGTCGAAGCGTTCGGTGAAGTCCTTCACCGCGGCCGCTCCTCCGCCGGCGACGGTGTCGAGCAGGTCGGCGACTCGTCGTTCGATATCGGCATGGGTCTCGGCGGCCCGAGGCAGCTTCTGCGCCAGGAATCGCTTGTTGAGGGTCTCACCACGGAAGTCCAGAGTGTTCACCCGCACCATTCTAGTCTCTGCAGCAGCACTGCAGGCCCCCGGCCCGCAGTGCGGACGAGCGCGGTCTCGGCGGTCGCGCCTCAGACGCTGAAGCAGCGGGAGCCCAGCAGAGCCTTGAGGTCGCCGTAGAGGCTCGGGTTCGGATCGACTCTGATCGACCGATCCAGGCGCATGATCGTCTGCCGTCCCGGCTGAGACAGGGTGATGTGGACGTCCGTCTGCCCCTTGTTGGATTCGAGGATCCGTTTGAGCTTCGACGCCATCTCCTCGGTTGCCTTCTCCATCGGCATGATGAGGTTGAGCGGCCGATCGTTGGGGTCGGTGACATCGGGAATCGTCATCGCCATCGCCATCAGCGAGGTCGGACGGTCATCGGAGGTGCGGATGCGACCGGTCAGGGAGATCACGAGGTCGGTCGCCAACAGGCTCGCCACCGGCTCGTAGGTGTCACCGAAGAACATCACCTCGATCTCGGCTTCGAGATCCTCCACGGTCACGATCGCATAGGGACGCCCCGAGTTCTTCGACACCTTGCGGGTGACCTGGGTGATCATTCCGCAGACCTTGATCTGGGATCCGTCATGGCGGTGCGACTCCGGATCGACCACCTCGGCGATGGAGGCATCGGATTCGGCAGCCAGCACACCTTCGAGCCCGTTGAGTGGGTGGTCGGAGACGTAGAGACCGATCATGTCACGCTCGAAGGACAGCTTCTCCTTCTTCTCCCACTCCGGACGGTCCGGGATGGTCACGGAGAAGCCCGGTGAGTCGTCTCCCCCGCCGAGCCCGGCGAAGAGATCGAACTGTCCGTTGGCTTCCTGTCTCTTGACTCCGATGACCGAGTCCACGGCCTCCTCGTGGACTTCGACGAGTGAGCGACGGCTGTGGCCGAGCGAGTCGAAGCCGCCGGCCTTGATGAGCGATTCGATTGTGCGCTTGTTGCACACGTGGCTGGGCACCTTGTCGAGGAAGTCCGTGAACGAGGTGTAGGCGCCCTGCTCACCGCGGGTCTCGACGATGCCCTCGACGACGTGCGCGCCGACGTTGCGGACCGCGCCCATGCCGAAGCGGATATCGGTGCCGACCGGGGTGAAGTGGAGCGCGGATTCGTTGACGTCCGGAGGCAGCACGGTGATGGCCAGACGGCGGCACTCGTTGAGGTAGATCGCGAGCTTGTCCTTGTTGTCGCCGACCGAGGTCAGCAGGGCCGCCATATATTCGGCGGTGTAGTGGGCCTTGAGGTAGGCGGTCCAGTAGGACACGACGCCGTAGGCGGCCGAGTGCGCCTTGTTGAACGCGTAGTCCGAGAAGGGCAGCAGGATGTCCCACAGGGCTTGAGCGGCGGCCTCGGAATAGCCGCGTTCCTTCATCCCGCCGAAGAATCCGACCTGCTGCTTGTCGAGCTCGGACTTCTTCTTCTTGCCCATCGCGCGGCGGAGGATGTCTGCCTGTCCCAGCGAATAGCCGGCGACCTTCTGCGCGATCGCCATCACCTGCTCCTGGTAGATGATGAGTCCGTAGGTGGTGTCGAGGATCTCCTTGAGCGGCTCGGCGAGTTCCGGGTGGATCGGGGTGACCTCCTGCAGACCGTTCTTGCGCAGGGCATAGTTCGTATGCGAATCGGCACCCATCGGGCCGGGGCGGTAGAGCGCCAGGGTCGCGGAGATATCCTCGAAGTTGTCTGGCTTCATCATCCGCAGCAGGGCACGCAGGCCGCCGCCGTCGAGCTGGAACACACCGAGGGTGTCACCCCGGGTCAGCAGCTCGTACGCGGCCGGATCGTCGAGGGCAAGGTGCTCGAGGTCGAGCTCGTAGTCCCGGTTGGCTTTGATGTTCTCCACTGCGT
>NZ_JBQDYQ010000116.1:0-3747 GCF_052105255.1 Brevibacterium sp. | reverse complement strand
TCTGCCAGCCAGTCCCAGACCAGCCACTGTCAATACTCACAGCGCGAGGTTGCTGGGCCGCCGTCAGGTTGTTCTGGACGGTGCGATCTGGGTGCCGCGACGTCGCCCGACTTGGTGCCTCATGCCACAGTCGCCTATATTCGAAGAGTCAGGCTGAGCCGACCGCAACAGCGCCGAGAACCGACGAACAGGGCGAGCGGCACATCAGCCGGTGTCCGAAAAAGGGGCACGAAGCCGCCGGGTCGACGCGTGTGAGACATATATGGATCCCTCATTTCCATATCTCATTCGCGAAAGGCCAGCCATGGCTCATACTTCCGCGCACGTCGCGCACACTCTCGCCGCCCACATCGACGAGGCCTTCGGCCTCATGGGCAACGGCAACGCCTACTTCCTCGACGCCCTGCTGCGCGGCACTTCTGCCACTTACACCGCAGTCCGCCACGAAGCCGGCGCCGTCGTCGCCGCCGATGCCCACTTCCGCACCTCAGGGCGGATCGCCGCGGCCACCACGACCTATGGCGCCGGGTTCACGAATACGCTCACCGCCCTCGCCGAGGCGGCACAAGCCCGGGTTCCCCTCGTCCTCGTCGTCGGGGATGAGCCCACATCCGGGCCCCGACCATGGGACGTGGACCAGATCGCCATGGCCTCCGCCGTGGGTGTGCGCACCTACACCGTCGGTCGGGTCGATGCCGCCGCAGCCACCGTGACCGCGATCGAGCATGCGCTGACCTACCGGGTGCCCGTCGTCCTGGCCATCCCCTACGATGTCGCGACTCTGGAGATCGGTGAGATTCCAGCCGTCCCCGGTCCCAGCCGTCCGGCACCGGCAGCTCCGACCGGGGAGTTCACTCATGCGGCCTTTGATCGTCTCGCCACAGATCTGGCTGCGGCGAAGCGACCGCTGCTGCTCGCCGGGCGCGGAGCCTGGTTGGCCGGAGCCAGTGACGAGCTCGGTCAACTCGTCGAGCTCACGGGTGCGCTGAGTGTGACGACCGCGCTGGGCCGCAATATCTTCCCGGCTGCCGAACACGACCTGGGAGTCGCCGGCGGCTTCGGCGCCCCGGCCGCGATGGACCGCGTCCGCGAGGCCGATGTCGCCGTGGTCTTCGGAGCCTCGCTCAATCAGTTCACGATGCGTTTCGGAGACCTCTTCCATCCCTCGACGACGGTGTGGCAGATCGACACCGACGACCGTGCCACGAACGCCCGCGTCGGCGGCTTCATCCGAGCCGATGCGACACTCGCTGCCGCCGAGCTCGTGGCACGGCTGAAGTCGACCGGAATCGACGGTGCGAATTATTCGGACAGCGGCGCTCAGCGCTGGCACGATTCCGTCGACACCACCGCCGACCGTGCCTACGCCGTCGGTTCGGAGCTCGCCGGGGACGGTCGGCTCGATCCTCGTGCGGCGGCGAGCCGCCTCGGCGAGATTCTGCCGAAAGATCGGGTCGTCGTCTCCGACGGCGGACATTTCATCGCCTGGGCGAACATGTTCTGGGAACCCAGCGCACCGGACCGGCTGGCAATGGTCGGCACCGCGTTCCAATCGATCGGACTCGGCTGGCATTCCGTCGCCGGAGCCGCCCGCGCGAACCCGGAGTCCACGATCGTGCTGGCAAGCGGTGACGGTGGCGGAGCCATGGCACTGTCCGACCTCGACACCGCGATCCGGGTCGCCGACGGTCGCGGAATGGCGGTGGTCTTCAACGACGCGGCCTACGGCGCCGAGGTGAACTTGTACGGGCTCAAGGGGCTGGAGAAGTCACCCATGCTCATCGACGAGATCGACTTCGCGGCCCTGGCCACGGCCGCCGGCGGACACGGCGTCGTCGTCCGATCCCTATCCGATCTCGACATCGTCGAGGAGTGGAAGGCTCGTCCGGTCGGCGAACGGCCCTTCCTGCTTCTCGACCTGCGGATCTCCGGCGAGGTCATCGCGCCGTACCAAGAAGAGGTCATTCGCGTGAACTCGTGACCGCGCCCAGCCGGTCGAGGCGCTGGTCGTGGCGCTGGTGGCGGCTGTGGCCGCGGCGCTGGTGGCGTCGTTCTGACGACCGACCCCAGGTGACGAGGCGCCACAGCTTCTCCAACGGACCCTGCCCGAAACAGCGCAGCCACAGAGTTGAGACGACGACTGCCCATATTCGGACCGCTGCGTCCGATGGCGCTGAGCAACTACGTCGGCGCTACCGTCATCGTTGTCGCCGTTCGGCTTGCAGTGCCCGACTTCGCCCGGTTCGACGGTGGCGATGCGACGTCGTTCCGCCTCTGTGGCGGTGGACTGTCGTTCGATCAGTGTGCGGTCATTCGATCGCAGCATCAGACCGATCGCGATCGCGACGATGACCAGGGCGAACACCATGAGCGCACAGGTCGCACCGTCGGCCGTGACCAGGGAACAGACGATGTTCGCGACTGCGAGAATGACAATGACGGCGATGCTCATCCGGCTCGACGACGTTCGGGCGAGCATCGCCAGCGCCACCAGGCTCAGCCACAGAGTCGTCAGCCACAGAGTCGTCAGACTCAGCGTGGCGGCGACGGCGGCCAAGGCGAGGCCGCCGAGCAGTCCGAGGACTGCCCACTCCAGCCGTGCAGCCCGTCCCGGACGCAACTGAGCTCGAATGAGGATGGGCAAGCCGACGGCCACGGCGATGACGATCGTGATCGGCCAAGTGGTCGGAACTCCGGGGTCTCGCGAGGGCGTCGCGAAGAGGGTGCCCAGATGCTGGTACGGCGGTCGTCGCCGTGGGCGGTCGTCGCCGTGGGAGGTCAGTTGTCTGCCGAGCGCGCCGCGCGGTGGGCCGTCGTCCAGACTCTGACAAAGAGGCCGAGGATGAGCAGCCACCCCGAGACCGCGAGAACGGCTCCGACTGCCTTCGGCCAGGCGAATTTCTCAACGCTCAACAGTGCAATCGAGAAGCCGACGGCGATGATGCTGATGGTGATCAGCATGGGAATCGCCGCACGGTGGCCAGCTTTCCAAGCGGCCTCGGACCGCAGCGTCAGCGCTGACCGGATTCCGATTGCACGATTGCGGGGCAGACGGTCGCCGCGGATGACCAACACGAGAACGACGCAGACAACGGCGAGGAGCAGGTAGCCGATCAGCGGCGGATAGAACATCGGTACCGGTCCCCTCTCTGAACTCGGATCCACCGTATCTCATCGGGGCTGAACTCAGCCGATCTCCAAGGGACAGGTGGGAACGGCCCTGTCCGGCCGCCTCGGCGATGGTGTTCGCTCTATTCGACGCTTCGTCGACTTCGACGGGGCAAAGTGGCAGCTCTGGGGATCTCCGGACAGCGAAAAGCCCCGGATCCTTAAGGAATCCGGGGCTTAGACACGTGGAGATGGCGGGAATCGAACCCGCGTCCGTCGGCAGATTGTCAGGACTTCTCCGGGCGCAGTTCGTGAAAACAGTGTCTTAGGTTCTGGCCCCTGCACGAACACATGGACCAACGAACGGAGTTGAGTAAGAGTCCCTCAGATGCCCCCAACATGCATCTGAAGCAGTGGCCTCTTAAACGACGCCAGGATCTAGAGCAGAGGCAACTCTAGGCTGACGGATTCGCAGCTCGCGCTCTATCAGGCAGCGAGGGCGAAATCGGTGCGGTTGTTAGACTTAGCACCTATTGTTTTGCAGAGGACACTAACGAGATGACTCTGCATTCTCGGCCCGCTTCTCCCGACGCAGTGTCCGACGTCGAAACCGATCATCCCCATATTCTGTTACCAAAA
>NZ_JBQDYQ010000115.1:0-3794 GCF_052105255.1 Brevibacterium sp. | reverse complement strand
TATTCTTGAAGAAACTAGTCGTTGCCCCTTGACTTAAAACATAGGGGCACCCCCCGGAATTTCGCATCTCCCGGCGCGTCGGTGCTCAGCCGACGTTTGCACAGAGCGATGTGCTCCAGTCGATGCTCCGGGACCGGCCCTCGCCAGGTCTCGATGACGTAGTCGTCGACGTGGGCACCGAGGTCGAGTTCGGCCGCGGTTGCAGTCGGCGCGACCGAGCACCGTTCGATCTGTGCGAACCCGTACCCGCGGCTGCTGAGAAAAGACACCTCCGACAGAGCCCTCCTGCCCGCTGCTCGTCCTCCATCACCGTCAACAATGCGCAGCCCAGTCCAAGGCGTCGATGGTCGGGGTGCACACCAGGCCTCCGCCGTGTCTGTATTGCTGGACGGACGCAGTTCGGCCGCGCCTCTGGCCACGATCACCCTGTCGATCCTGTCGAGCCAGGTGAGACAGGTCCGGTACTCGCTCATGCTGGACAGAGTGAGTGGCGCGCCTCGTCGGGGATCGGGTCGAAGTCCAGCAGCTCGGGCATCACTGCCTCGATCGCCGCGGGATCGACGTGTCCCGACCTGATCCGGGTGATCTCCATCCGTGGCCTCTGTCGTCGCAGGTGGCCGCCTCACTGCGATGCCTCCTTCGCGCATCGTCGCGCTGACAGCCGATGGGTGACATTCTAGACTGCGAACATGACACGAGTGAGAGTTCTCAGCTTCGATCCTGCCGCGGTCAACTGCGGAGTCATCATCGGCACCGATCGCACCCTGCTCGTCGATGCCGGGCCCGGCCCCGCGGCTGCCGCGCACTTGGTGGAGCGGGCGGGCCGCCTCGGCGAGGAGATCGGCGGTGATCGTCCGCGCGCGATCGAACTTGCGATCACCCACGATCATTGGGATCACTTCTTCGGCGCCGCCGCGGCCGTATCCGCCGGGGTCACCGCCGTATACGCGTCATCATCGTTCGCTTCGGATCAGGAAGCCACGGCCTGGATCGCTCTCGACGAAATTGTGGGCGGCGACTTCCCGGAAGACTATCGGTCAAGCCTCCCCGACAATCCCGGCGACCTCGTCGTCGACGTCTCCCCTGTCGATCCGTCCCCCGGGAGCCTGCGACATCTCGACCTCGGCGACTGCCCGGTCGAATTCCATGTCCTCGGCGGTCATTCGACGGCCGACCTCGTCGTCCGATTGCCCGAGCTCGGCATCGTCTTCACCGGCGACCTCGTCGAAGAGGCGGATGCACCTCAGGCCGGGCCCGATGCTTCCTTGAGCGAATGGGCATCGAGCCTGCACACCCTGCTGTCGTTTCCTGAGGCGAGGACCTTCGTTCCCGGTCACGGGGTCCCGGTCGATCGTGATTTCCTCGCCCGTCAGCTCGCCGATATCGAGGGGCTGATGGTCGATCAGGGAGACGCCGAGGTGGCTCTGCCCGCCCGCTCCATGCCGGGCGACCATGGTCGCACGATTCCCAGGGAGCATCGCCTGGTCTGAGCGGATGGGTCGAGAATGCGGCCCGGGATCAGGAACCCCGGCGGTGCAGGGCCGTGACGAGATCGCCGCCGATGGCCCCGAACAGCGTCTGCGCCCAGACGCTGTCACCCTTGACATAGGGACGGTCGCCGTCGAAGATCCACTGCAGTTCGCGGCCGGACTGCAGATCGGACAGGCAGTTGCCGCAGACGGGGACGCGGACGCTCTTTCCCGCCAGGTGGCCCTTGCGCTCGGTGCTCACCAGCCGATTCGACCGTGCTTCCCCGTGCAGAGGGTTGACCGTGCACAGACTGACTCCGTGTCGTCGAACTCGCCACTGAGATGGGCCATCTGGGGTCGGTACACCCCTTTCTCGCCCACGCCCATGAGGCCGGAGGCGTCGACGGTGAGCACAGCCGCCTCGGCGTCGTCCATCTCGGTGACGATTCGGGCCGCGAGCAGATCGAGGTCGCCGTCGGCGTCGTCGAGGTCCGAGGTGTTGAGGAAAGCGACGTAGATGGGGGTGTCGGCATCGGCGACGGCGGACCTGATCTCCGCGATCTCATCGTCTTCGATCTCGAATTCCGGGTAGCCGTCGAAATAGACGGGATCCTGGGCCAACGATTTCGCGATCGCCCGGTACCGGGACGGATCGTAGTCGGGGTCGATGGCGCCCTCGATGCGGTCGGTGAAGATCGAGTCGACGTCGATCCGTCCGCTGTCGATCGTCTCGATGCGTTCGGCCTTCGTCTGGTCGAAGAAGTGGCCGCTGAGCAGGGTGGCGCCGATCGATACGGCGGCGACAGCGACGACGGCGATGACCCAATCGAGTGGGTTGATCGAACGGGCAGCTCCAGTGGCCATCATCGGCTGCTTCCGAGGGCGGAGTGCCGTGGGCTCATGGTCTCCAGCACCGCCTCGTCGAGGGGCTGGAAGCTGCCGAAACCGGAGAGCGCGTAGGCGTCGTCGCGTTGGAAGTACGGGACAGCGCGGGTGGAACCGGGGCGCTAGGGCACCATCAGTCGTTCCGGATCGTGGCCGGCCGCCAGGTCCTCGCGACAGTCGACGCACAGCGCCGCGGTGAGGCTGCGCCCGGACTGTCTGAGCACATGATCATCGATGTCTCTGCGGTGGTGCGGGAAGAGGAAGCAGAAGCGCGGTTCGTCATCCAATCTGTTTGAGCGCCTGCGCAGCCCTCGACGCACCCAACGGTCGAGGGTGACGAGGGCGCACACTGCGTGGCGGTGGGCGAAGTCGACGGATTCGGCCCAGTCCGGATGGGCTGTGGTCAGGACGGCCAGAGCGTCCTGGATTCGTCGCCCTCGGTCGTACAGAGCCCACGTGTCGTCATCGGGATGCTCGGGTTCGGGGATCGGGGCGGCCGCCTCGGTGACGGCTTTCTGCAGGTTGCGGGACTTGACCAGTTCCGGTGTCGTCGTCAGCTTCGTCCGCCAGGAATAGCGATTGCGGCGGTGCAGCAGCCACAGAGTCGCGCCGAGCGCCGCGGCGGCCGTCGCACCGAAGACGAGCGCGTCGGGGTCGGAGTGGTCGAGGCCGAAGCGTTCGATGTAATCCTCGCTGCGGGTACCGACGTCGCGGGTGTCGAAATCCGGGGCAGAGGGTGGTTCGGTCCCGTCGGCGGCGGCGACGAGGACCTGCAGATAGTAGGGGACGGCGAGTTCGACGGGGATGAAGTCATCGCTGCGGGACCTCATGAGTTCGGGTGCGCCCGAGGGGACGACGGGTCCGTTGTCGGTGACGAGGTAGGCGAATGAGCGGGCTGAGGTCTCGCCTTCGGTGAAGAGGACAAGGGTCTGCTTCTTCCCCGACTCTTCGTGCATGGCGAAGGCGAAGTCGGAGGTGAACTTCGCCCAATCGCCGTAGCCCATGGTCTGGAGGCCGGGAGTGATCGCGAGGTAATGAGTCAGACCGGTGTCCTCGGTCTGCTGTGAGGCCCGCCGGATGGCGGTGAGCTGGTTCTCGGTCAGTCCGGGTCTGACGATCTCATCGATATAGAGGGGTTGCTGCGCCCAGGTGTCGCGGATGCGATCGCGCTGCTGTTGCTGCGCGCGGGCGTAGCTCGTCGTCTCGGTCACCAGACAAGGATAGATCAGGTTCTGCCAAGCCCCCGTCCAACGGTGTTCCGAATCGGTCACATGGCGGCGGGGGCGGGATGGGCAATCGCGGTGGGGGTAGGCAGCCTCGGCGGGGATGCAAAGAACCCCCACGGTGGACCGTGGGGGTCCGAAGCCTCAAGCAGCAGTCAGACCGCTGCTCAGGAAATCACTTGAGGGTGACGGTGGCGCCGGCAGCCTCGAGGGTTTC
>NZ_JBQDYQ010000114.1:0-3800 GCF_052105255.1 Brevibacterium sp. | reverse complement strand
GTCCACGTGCGTTTCTCGACGCTTGGCCCGTTTCTCGACGGTTCAGCATGCGCAGCGGCCGCCGCCCGGAATCGGGCGACGGCCGCTGTCGGTTCGTAAGGCAGACCCTGCTGCGCTCCGGCCCACTAGCCGAGCCGGCTGAGGCTCACTTCTGCAGGCTGGTGCCGGCCGAGCCGAGGTTCTGGCAGGCTTCGACGATGCGCCCGGCCATGCCCTTCTCTGCGGCCTTGCCGTAGGAGCGCGGGTCGTAGAGCTTCTTGTCGCCGACCTCACCGTCGATCTTGAGCACTCCGTCGTAGTTGCGGAACATGTGCTCGACGACGGGGCGGGTGAAGGCGTACTGGGTGTCGGTGTCGATGTTCATCTTCACGACTCCGTGGCGGACCGCCTCGGCGATCTCTTCCGCACTCGATCCCGAACCGCCGTGGAAGACGAGGTCGAACGGAGCCTTCTTGCCGACTTCGGCGCCGACCTTCTCCTGGATCTCACCGAGGAGTTCGGGGCGCAGCTTCACATTGCCGGGCTTGTACACGCCGTGGACGTTTCCGAAGGTCAGAGCCGTGAGGTAACGGCCCTTCTCGCCGGTGCCCAGGGCACGGGCGGTGGCCATCCCATCCCCGACGGTGGTGTAGAGCTTGTCGTTGATCTCGTTCTCGACGCCGTCCTCTTCCCCGCCGACGACGCCGACCTCGATCTCGAGGATCGAGTGCGCGGCCGTCGAGAGCTCGAGCAGCTCCTCGGCAAGGACGAGGTTCTCGTCGAGGGGAACGGCCGAGCCGTCCCACATGTGCGACTGGAAGTAGGGCTCGCCGCCGTTCTTCACGCGCTCGGTCGATGCGGCCAGCAGGGGCTTGACCCACGCTTCGACGGCGTCCTTCGGGGCGTGGTCGGTGTGCAGTGCGATGTTGACGTCGTAGCTCTTGGCCACCTCGGCGGCGAAGACGGAGAACGCGATGGCACCGCGCACGCGGTCCTTGACGGTCGGGCCGGATATGTATTCGGCGCCTCCCGTGGAGATCTGCACGATGCCGTCGGATCCGGCCTCAGCGAAGCCGCGGATGGCGGCGTTGATCGTCTGCGAGGAGGTGCAGTTGATCGCGGGGTAGGCGAAGCCCTTGGTCTTCGCGCGGTCGATCATCTCGGCGTACACTTCGGGGCTGGCGATGGGCATGTGCGCTCCTTGGTCGATGGGTCGGTGTACTCGTTCGCCACCAGCCTACTCGGTCCGACTTGCGCCGCAGAAGCCGCCGACAGCGGGGTCCGAGATCTGCGATGAGTCTGGTACGACAAGGGCCCGTGTGACCGACTCGCAGTCGGTCGCACGGGCCCTCGATCCGTCGGCGGCGCAATGTCCGTCGACGGTGCCGTGTCAGTCCGCGGGGGTCGACGTCCCCTTGTCGCGGCCGGGCTTGCGCGGCTCCCGAGTTCCTCCGGAGCGCGACTTCATCCGATCGCCGATGCCGCGAGTGCGCGTGAGTCGGTAGTCGATGCGCTCATCGACCTTGTCACCGAGGTACTCGTCGAAGTCATCGGCCAGATGCTCACCGACCTGACGGAACCGCGCGGCGCGCTCGATCGCCGCCGTCCTCTGCGCTTCCTTGCCGAAGGCCTTGAGCGTGGACACGCAGACGAGGACGAGGATGATGCTGAACGGCAGCGCCGTGAGCAGCGACCCGGCCTGCAGCGCTCCGAGTCCGCCGGCGATGAGCAGACCGATCGCCAGTGCACCCTCCATCAGCGCCCAGAGGACACGCGACCACATCGGCGGGTTCGGGTGGCCGCCCGAGGCGAGCATGTCGACGACGAGCGAACCCGAATCCGACGAAGTGATGAAGAAGATCGCCACGACGATGATGGCGATGACCGACAGCACTGCACCCAGCGGCAGGTCTCCGAGCACGTCGAAGAGGACGCGCTCGGCCACGACGCCTTCATCCGGGTCGACGAGGTCGCCGGGGCCGAAGATCTGACGGTGGATGCCGGTGCCGCCCATCACGGAGAACCAGAAGAAGCCGACGATCGACGGCACGAGGAGCACACCGGCGATGAATTCGCGCACGGTGCGGCCACGCGAGATGCGGGCGATGAAGACGCCGACGAAGGGCGCCCACGAGATCCACCAGCCCCAGTAGAACAGGGTCCAGGTGGAGTTCCACTCCGCGCCTTCGTCACCGGTGTAGGCACCGATGTCGAACGTCATATCGAAGACATTGGCCAGATACACGCCGATCGACTCGACGAAGTTCTGGAACAGGAACAGAGTCGGCCCGAGCACGAGAACCGTGACGAGGAGGATACCGGCCATCGTGAGGTTGATGTTCGACAGCCACTTGATGCCGGCGCCCACACCCGAGACCACCGAGGCGGTGGCGAGGAAGGTGATGATGACGATGAGGATGACGAGGAACCACTTGTCGTACTCACCGACGACGCCGATGTGTTTGAGTCCGGCCGAGATCTGCTGCACGCCGAGCCCGAGAGAGGTAGCGATGCCGAAGACCGTGCCGCAGATCGCGATGACATCGATGACGTCACCGGCCCACCCCTTGACGAAACGTCCCAGGAGCGGCTCGAGGGCCCAGCGAATCGACAGGGGGCGACCACGGCGGTGGATCGCATAGGCCAGTGCCATGCCGAGTACGGCGTAGAGCGCCCACGGATGCAGACCCCAGTGGACGAAGGTCTGGGCCATGCCCAGCTTCGCGTCGTCGATCTCGTTGTCGGGCCATCCCGGCTTCGCCCCGGTCGTGGCATAGGTAAGCGGTTCGGCGACGCCGTAGAAGACGAGGCCGATGCCCATACCCGCAGCGAAGAGCATCGCGAACCACGAGAAGATGTTGAATTCCGGTCGGTCGCCATCCTTGCCCAGCCGGATTCTGCCGTACTTGGAGAATCCGACGACGATGGCGAAGACGACGAACAGCCCGATCACGAGCATGTAGTACCAGCCGAGGTCGGCGACGACCCAGCCCTGCATCGCAGAGATCACGTCGCCGGTCGACGTCGGGAGCGCGATCGCCAAAGCCGCGACGGCGACGATGATGATCAGCGCCGGCCAGAAGACGGCCGGGGCGATCATGCCCTTGCCGATGCGCACACCTTGGCGGCGCAGCTTCTCGGTGATCTCCGCATCGGAATCGCCTTCGCCGATATGCAGCTTCTCCGGAAGATGCAGCGCTACGGGGTCGGGTTCGCCGATGAGATAATGTTCGGTTTCGGACGGTGTGGAGGCGGTCGTATCGTCGGCACCGGTGGTTGGTGCCGAGTCCGCCTCGGCGGTCGCGCCGGCCTGCTGGCCGGTCGCGGAGCCGTCGTCCGAGTTGGGGTCGCTCATAATGCCCTTCGCTTCGAGTTCAGATCCGTCTATCTACTTTGCCGCAATTCACGGACTGCTTCAACGTCGCATTCAGCTTTCCCCTGCTATTTTCGCAGTTTTCATCCCGATCGGGCAGCGATTCAGTACAGTGACACCATGCCCGCATCCCCGCCGTCACCGGCAGCAATCGCCTGCGCATCTTCAATTGGGCTCTATGGGATTGGGGGTCGGCGTCCTTCAACGCCGTGATCATCACTTTCGTCTTCGCCCCGTATCTGACGAAGTCCGTCGCCGCCACCGAGGAAGCCGGATCCTCGGCATTGGGCTGGTCGATGGCCGCAGCCGGTTTCGTCATCGCCTTCATTGCGCCCGCCGCCGGTACTCGGGCCGACGCCGGGGGTCGGCATCGCCTGTGGCTGGGCGTGCACACCGGAATCGTCGTGCTCACGATGTTCGGCCTGTTCTTCGTCCGCGACTCCCCCGA
>NZ_JBQDYQ010000113.1:1925-3867 GCF_052105255.1 Brevibacterium sp. | reverse complement strand
GTAGTGACAAGGGGAGATATATGAGAACGACGCAATTCGTGTTGGGTGCGACGGCCCTGGCTCTAGCGCTGACCGGGTGTTCGGCTCCAGGGTCGGGAAGCGGGTCATCCGCTGCATCAGGAGAGTCCGCGGCGGTGCAGCCGGGCTCGGCCGAAACGCTGCTTGCGGATCTCGATCTGGACGACGAAGACGTCACCGGAGTCATCGATCATCTCGATCGTCTGCCTGTCGAGGAGAGGCCCACCGACCTCATGGCCTCGGTGCAGCCCGACGAGCTCGTCCTCACCGACGGGCAGGACGAGGCGACGATGGCACTGCCGGAGGGGAGGAGCTATGTGTCCATCGCTCCCTTCGTCGATGAGACGCACGACTGCTTCTACCACAGCCTCACGACCTGTCTCGGTGAGTTGAGCGGGAAGGACGTCGATGTGGTGATCACCGACTCGGCGACACGCAAAGCAGTGGTGGATGACTCGACGACGACCTTCGACAACGGTTTCGTGGGCTTCTGGGTGCCATCCGGCATCACCGGTACCATCGAAATCACCGCCGAGGGCAAGACCGGAACGACCGAGTTCTCGACGAGAAGCGATGGGCCCACCTGCGTGACTGACCTCGAATTGCAGTAGGCACGATCAGGCGCGGCCGACCGATCACGCCCATCCAACAGGAGCGCAGCTATGACCCACCACATCGTCATCGGAGCGGGCTTGGCCGGTGCCGCAGCCGCACATTCCCTGAGCGCGCGCGGCGAGGACGTCACCGTGCTCGAACAGCACACTCCGGCCAACGACCAAGGCAGCTCCCACGGTTCGGCCCGCATCTTCCGGTATGCCTACCCGGATCGCCTTTACACCGAACTGGTTGTACGCGCCCGGGAACTGTGGGATGACCTCGAGACGAAGTCGGGGGCCGAGCTCATCACTCGAACGGGAGCGCTCGACTTCGGCGATGCCCGGCACACGGATCTGCTCGCGAAGATCTTCGAGGCAGTCGGAGTCGAGTACGAGGTCCTCGATCCGGCACGAGGCGCCGAACGGTGGCCGCAGTTCGTCTTCGACACCGACGTCCTGTGGCACCCCGAAGCCGGCGTCATCGACGCCGAGACCACGGTGACGACCATGCTCGACCGTGCGATGGACACGGGGCGGGCCCGGGTCCTCACCGATTGGACGGTCACCGAGGTGGCACGACGGTCCGCGGGCGGCTTCCGTGTCACCTCGGCGACAGGCGAAGCCGTCGAGGGGGACCGTGTCATCGTCGCGGCGGGCGGGTGGCTGCCCGCCCTCCTCGGCGATCTTGGTCTTCCGCAGGCGTTCCTCGATGCGCTGCCGCGATTCGAAGTGCGGCAGGAGCAGGCCTTCCATATGCCCTACCGCGATGCCGGCGCGGACGGGCGGCCGAACACGCCCTGGCCGACGTTCATCCACAAATCCGGTGAGATGTTCACCTATGGACTTCCCGGCGGTCGGGATGCCGATTTCGCGGGGCAGAAATTCGCCCAGTTCAACGGTGGGAAGGTGATCGGATCGGCGCTTGACCAGGACGGAGAGATCACCGAGGAGATGCGGACCCGGATGATCGACTATGCGAAGCGGAATCTGCCGGGACTCATTCCGGAACCGTACGCGGAGACCACATGCCTGTTCACGAACACACCGAACGAGGACTTCGTCATCGACGAGGTTGACGGCCTTGTTCTCGTTTCGGCCTGTTCGGGGCACGGGGCGAAGTTCGCGCCGCTGCTCGGAGAGTTCGCAGCCGACCTCGCCACGGGCGCCGGTGAAGTGCCGGACCGGTTCCGGGTGGGCGTTTCTGCTCGGTGAGCTGCCGGCGACGGGCGGCTCAGCGCTTCGACGTGAGGAGGTGCCTCAGCTCGATGACGCGATGATGAGGTGCCGGGTCGAATGCGCGACGAAGGGCTCGCCCCTGCGCATCCGCG
>NZ_JBQDYQ010000113.1:0-1825 GCF_052105255.1 Brevibacterium sp. | reverse complement strand
GAACGGGCATGATGGCCTTATGACCACAGATATGGATATTGCGCTCAGCGCCGAGCTCGATCCCATCGTCGACATCGCCGCTGGGCTGGGTCTCGACGCGCACGACATCATTCCTCACGGATGGACGAAGGCGAAGGTGCCGATCGACGTCCTCGATCGGGCGGCCGCGGATGCCACCGATGGCCGGCTCATCCTCGTCACGGCCATGAGTCCGACGCCGGCAGGTGAGGGCAAGACGACGACGAGCATCGGCCTGGCAGACGGACTCAACGAACTCGCCCGGTCGAACCCCGAGGTCGGACGGGCCGTGTTGGCGCTGCGGGAGCCGAGCATGGGCCCGGTCTTCGGGATGAAGGGCGGCGCGGCCGGAGGCGGATACGCTCAGGTCGTGCCGATGGAGGACATCAACCTTCACTTCACCGGCGACTTCGCGGCCATCGCAGCGGCGAACAACCTCGCTGCGACGATGCTCGACAACCACATCCACTTCGGCAACGACCTCGACGTCGACCCGCGGCGCATCCACATCCGCCGCGTCGTCGACCTCAACGACCGGACGCTGCGCGGAGTGGTCGTCGGGCTCGGCGGAATCAACGGGGGAGTGCCCCGCGAGGACGCTTTCGACATCGTCGTCGCCAGCGAGGTCATGGCGGTGTTCTGCCTGGCCACCTCGTTGGCTGACCTCAAGGAACGGCTGGGACGGATCGTGCTCGCCCACAGCAGGGGTCGGGAACCCATCACCGTGGCTGACATCGGGGCGGCCGGGGCGATGACTGCGCTGCTGCGCAATGCCTTGGCCCCGAACCTCGTGCAGACTCTCGAGCATTCGCCGGCGTTCATCCACGGCGGGCCCTTCGCGAACATCGCTCACGGCTGCAACAGTCTGCTGGCGACGAAGGCCGGGCTGGCGCTGGGGGACTGGGTCGTCACCGAGGCCGGGTTCGGCGCCGACCTCGGGGCCGAGAAGTTCCTCGACATCAAGTGCCGGACCGCGGGCATCTGGCCCTCGGCCGTAGTGGTCGTCGCGACGCTGCGTGCATTGAAGTACCACGGGGGCGTTGACGTCGCCGAGGTCAACTCTCCTGATGTGTCGGCGGTGCTCGAGGGGATGAGCAACCTCGAGCTGCACTGTCGGAACCTGCGTGAGATCTACGGACTGACTCCGGTGGTGTGCTTCAATCGATTCCCCACGGACACCGACGATGAGATGGCCGCGGCGATCGCCCATTTGGAGGAGCTCGGGGTTGCGGCCGTCGAATCGACGCATTGGGCCGATGGCGGCAAGGGTGCGCTGGCGCTCGCCGAGGCGGTGGTTGAGGCCGCCGCCGGTGTTGACGGCGAGTTCCGGACGATTCGTGATGAGAATCGAGCCGATGGGCCGCAGGATTCGTCCGGAACTCGCCTTCAGCGGGCGGTGCCGCGCTACTCTTACGAGCTCAATGAACCCCTGGAGGACAAGATCCGCACGATCGCGCAGCGGATCTACCAAGCCAAGGATGTCGACCTGCCGACCGCGGTGAAACGAAAGCTCAAGCAGTTCACCGAGGAGGGCTACGGGGACGCACCCGTATGCATTGCGAAGACCCAGTACTCGCTGTCGACGGACGCGAGCCTGCGCGGGGCGCCGAAGGACCACATCATCGCGGTCAAGGACGTGCGGCTCTCAGCCGGCGCCGGCTTCGTCGTCGTCATCGCCGGTGACATCATGACGATGCCGGGCCTGCCGCGCGAACCCTCAGCGCTGAAGATCGACGTCACCGAGGACGGCAACATCACCGGCCTCTTCTGACTCCTTGCGATCTCAATTGCTACCTGACGGCGGCCC
>NZ_JBQDYQ010000112.1:0-3867 GCF_052105255.1 Brevibacterium sp. | reverse complement strand
CGGCAGGCATGGATCCGGCAGCTCTACTGGCGGGAGTTCTCCTGGCACCTGACCTATCACCTGCCGGCCGTCGAATCCGAACCGATGCGGCCGGAATTCGCGTCCTTCCCCTATGAGGACGACCCCGAAGCACTCGACCACTGGTGCAGCGGTACGACCGGGATCGACCTCGTCGACGCCGGCATGGCTCAGCTGTGGCAGACCGGATGGATGCACAATCGAGTGCGGATGGCGACGGCGAGCTTTCTCACGAAGAATCTGCTGATCCACTGGTGGCACGGCGAGCAGTGGTTCTGGGACACGCTGGTCGACGCCGATGAAGCCAACAACCCCGTCTCGTGGCAATGGGTGGCCGGGTGCGGAGCCGATGCGGCTCCGTATTTTCGGATCTTCAATCCCGAACGCCAACGTGAGCGTTTCGATCCCGACTACGAGTACGTGGGCAGGTGGTTGGGCCGCGGTCCGGGCGGTCTCACTCGGGCGGAACGCTCGCAGGGTGATCGCGAGCCGATCGTCGATCTCAAAGCATCGCGCCAGGCGGCATTGGCCGCCTATGACCGGATGAAGAGTGAGGCGAAATGAGCACGACGAACGGACGCAGGATTCTCATGGCCGGGTGCGGAGACCTGGGCACACGGCTGGGCCTGCGACTGGTCGACCAGGGGCACCGGGTGATCGGCCTGCGCCGACGCGTCGCCGAACTGCCCGACGCCTTCGAGACGATCAGTATGGATCTCTCCGGATTCGGAGCTCCCGGCCGCGATCGGGTCGATGCCGCGGACTGCAGCGATCCGCGATTGGACGCACTCGATGCGGTCGTGATCACTCTGACTTCGGACGAACCGACTCGGACCGGATACGAACGGGCCTACCTCCACGGGCTGAGAGGTCTCGCCCGCGTGCTCGGGTCACAGCCGGGCCGAGTCATCCTGGTCTCTTCCACGCGTGTCCTTGCGGAGGACCCGACGCGTGTGATCACCGAAGACGCTCCACTCGCCCCAGGGTCCGGGCCGGGTGAGGTCCTCGCTGCGGCCGAGTCCGAGGCGGCCGAACTCTTCGACCACCTCACGATCGTCCGCCCGGCTGGTATCTACGGACCTGGCCGCACCCGCCTCATCGACTCCGTGCGACGCGGCCAGCGGTTCAACCATCAGCGGTGGACGAACCGCATCCACCGAGACGACCTCGTCCGCGGCCTCGAGCGCTTGGCACTTGCCTCGGAACCGCCGGACCTGATCCACGCTGTCGATTCGCTTCCTGCCCAGATGGGCGACGTCGCCGCCTTCATCGCCGGCCGCCTCGGCGTGCCCGTCCCCGGCCATGCCGACGACGAGAAGCCGAGCGGCAAACGGATCGACGGAACTCGCTTCGGCTCGCTCATGGGCGAACTCGGCTACCCCACCTACCGGCACGGCTTCGCTTCGATGCTGACGACAGCCCCCTGATCATGAACAAAACCGGGGACGGGACGTTCAGGCTCGGCGCCGCGCCTCGGCTGCGATGTTCTTCGCCATGGCGGGAAAGATGAAGCGATGAAACGGGGCGACGAGGGCCCAGTAGATGCGGCCTCGCACTCCAGTGGGGATGAAGGTCGCCGTCTGGCGATACTCACAGCCTTCGACTGAGTCTGTCAGAGCGAATTCGAGCCACGCGTGCCCGGAGACCTTCATCTCGGCGCGCAGCAGAAGACGAGAGTTCGGCTCCAGCTCCTCGACTCTCCACCAGTCAACGGGGTCGCCGATGCGCAGGCTGTCGGGCAGGCGTCGACCGCGGTTGAGGCCCGCTCCCCCGACGGCTTTATCCCAGACTCCTCGGACCTTCCACGCCAACGGCCATGAGTACCATCCGTTCGACCCGCCGATCCCCTCGATCACAGGCCACACCTCGGCGGCGCTGACACCGCTGATCGTCGTCGACCGTTCATCGGTGAAGATGCGCCGGCCGGACCACTTCGGATCACTGGGCGACGGCTGGGCCGCCTCGTCGAGCTCTCCGGCGTCGGCGTCCCAGTTCGTGTCCACGGCCCCTTCGACTTCGCGGCGCAGGGCGAGTCGGACGGCGTCGGCGAACCCGATGAGCCCGGACTCGGGGGGCGGAATGACCTCATCAACCTCGTGCGACGAGGCCACAGCATCCTCCTGCAAGGATTGGACGAGCGGCAAGGTGAGGCTGAACGGCAGCGGGGTGACCAACCCGACCCAGATGCCTGACAGCGTCGGGGCGGGAAGAGGCAAAGCGATGACGTGGCGGGGCTTGAGCCCTGCGACGGCAGCAAAGGTACGCATCACGTTCGCATAAGTGAGAATCTGACGTGAACCGATATCGAAGGACCGGTTGACCGCCTCCTGCACATCGGCCGCGGAGAGAAGATAGTAGAGAGCGTCACGAACCGACAGCGGCTCGACGCGGTTGGACACCCAGTCCGGTGCCGGCATCCAGCGCAAGGTCGTGGCGAGGTGGCGGATCATCTCGAACGAAGCCGATCCGGAGCCGATGATGATGCCGGCGTTGAAGACGATCGCGTCGACCTCGGAGTCGAGCAGAATCCGTCCGACGTTCGCTCGTGAGCGCATGTGCTTCGAGAGCTCACGTCCCTCGGGATGGAGCCCTCCGAGGTAGACGACACGGCCCACACCGGCCGCGGCGGCTTCGTCGGCGAAACGCGTGGCCGCCGCGGACTCGGCGGCTTCGAAGTCCCCGCCAGAGCCCATGGAGTGCACCAGGTAGTAGGCCGTGTCGATGCCGGTGAGGCTGTCCGACAGTCCACGACCGGAGTCGAGGTCGACGGTTCTCACGTCGACGTCAGCTGCCCATGGAACCTGTTTGAGCTTCTCCGGTCGCCGCACCCCGACCCGAACCTGGTGCCCGGCCTGCAGCAGTCGAGGCACGAGGCGACCGCCGATGTAACCGGTCGCCCCGAGCACGAGCACGCGTCGCGGGGTGCGTGTTTGGCGGATGACTTCGTCGCCGAGCGACTTCGGGTCGGGCGGGGTCGAGCGTTCCGTCGGGCGATTCATCAGGGGATCCTTCCGGCCTGCCGAGATCGGCTGTCACGGACCAACCATACACATCTAACCCACCGGATACTGTTGGCCATCGTATAGCTGCTGCTCAGTCCGCCAGCGCAGCGCCGACGTCGTAGCGGAGGATCGCAGCAATGCCGTCGCTCATCGGATCGTGGCTGAGACCGATCTCAGCTGAGGACAGGATAGCCGCGGAGACGATCTCCGCTTCTCCTGCTGAGGTCTCGGCATCATCGAGTAGAAGGACCGCCACCGCTCCGCGTTCCACTGCCTTTTCGACTTCTGCTCGCCCTTCGACCGCACGGCCGTGTGCTTTGCTTTCGCCCAGACGCTCCGAGTTCTCAGCCTCTCGTTCTTCGGCGAGCCTCGTCACCAACGTCCTGATGGCCACGTCAATCGCCTCTTCGGCACCTTCGTCTTCATCGCCGCCCTCGGAGATCTCATGGAGCATCTCCTCGGCTCGTGCCGACAGCTCAGCCTTGACGGCGGTTCTGCCCTGCACCTCTCCGGCCAGAACGAGTGCGTCCGGCGCGTGGTCTGTGATGAGACGGTCGACGAAGTCGGCGACACTGCGAGCGTTGTCTTTGATGATCTCGTCGACACGACGCCGGATCTGGTTGTGTGAGTATGCTCCTCGCCGCGGCTTGTTGATGTCTTCGTCGTTGTCGCCGGTGACGTGGACCGACTCGTTCTCGGTGCGTTCGCGATCCGGGGTTACGCTCAGCTCACGAATGGCCGCCCCGTCCTGGCCGGCGATGACGAGGACGATATCGAACTGTCTGCATTCCTGGCGGAGGTAGGCTCCGAGTTCGGGCACGTCTCCGTAGTGCGCCGCGTCGCCTTC
>NZ_JBQDYQ010000111.1:0-4061 GCF_052105255.1 Brevibacterium sp. | reverse complement strand
GGCCGGCAGCTCCCTGTTCCGGATCAGGACTCGAGCGACCGCCAGGCGTCGTAGGAGCCGGCGAGCTCGGCGACCTGGTACCCGGCGCGGCGCAGGGCGCTGGCGGTGATGCTGCTGCGGGTGCCGCTCTGGCAGTAGGTGACGATCCGGCCGTCGCTCGGCAGGCGGTCGAGTTCCCACAGCGCGCGGCCGCCGCTGAGTTGGGTCGCACCGGGGATGTGGCCGCCGGCGTGCTCGTTCTTCGAGCGGACATCGACGAGGCGGATGTCGGCTGCGTCTGCGAGGTTCGCCGGGGCGACCAGCTCGACCGGATGCAGCTCCATCCCGTTCAGCGACGTCGCGTAGCCTGCAACTGTGTCGATGCCGACCCTGAAGAGATGATCCCGAAACTCCGCTGCCTGCTCTGCGTCGTCGGCGAGGACGACGATCGGCGTCGACTCCGCGGCCGGGTCGAAGACCCAGGCGCCGAAGCTCGCGGCCTTTCCGGGTCCCGGGATGTGCAGAGCCCCGGCCGGGGTGCCGGCATGGACGTCCGCGGTCGGACGGGTGTCGATGAAAGCCGCCGAGCCGTCCTCGATCCGCTCCTGCACGCGACCGGCGTCGAATTCCTCGAGCTCTGCGAACTCGCCGAGGAGTGACGGGCCCTCCCGGTTCTCGGTCTTCATCCTGGCGAAGTAGGCGTGGGCGTCGGGCTGCCCGGACAGCAGTTCGTCGACGAAGCCCTGCTCATCGCCGCTCTGGAGGAACGGCGACCACCAGGCGAAGGCGCGCTCGTAGCCGACGGTGGTCGTCGGAACGGAGCCCAGGGCTTTGCCGCAGGCGCTTCCCGCGCCGTGGGCAGGCAGGATCTGCACGTAGTCGGGGAGGGTGAGTAGGCGGTCGCGGAGGCTGGCGAAGAGGTCGCGGGCACCGGCGAAGCGGGTGTCGGAGCCGCCGGCCGCCTCGTCGAGGAGGTCCGGGCGTCCGGTGTCACCGACGAAGACGAAGTCGCCGGTGAGCATGAACCCCGGTGCGTCGGCCTGGGCACCGTCGGTGACGAGGAACGACAGGTGCTCGGGAGTGTGGCCGGGAGTGTGCGAGGCGCGCAGGGTGATGTTGCCGAGGGCGATCTCGTCACCGTCGTGCAGGCGCACCGCGTCGTCGAAGCCCGCCCCGTAGGACCAGTCGGGTCCGCCTTCGTCGGAGACGTACATCGTCGCGCCGGTGGCTGCGGCGAGTTCGCGGGTGCCGGAGAGGTAGTCGGCGTGGATGTGGGTCTCGGCGACGGCGGTGATCGTCAGTCCGTGGCGGTCGGCGAAGTCGCGGTAGACCGCGATGTCCCGGCGGGGATCGACGACGATCGCCTCCCCGCTGGCCTGGCAGGCGATGACGTAGCTGGCGTGGGCGAGGTCGGCGTCGAAGATGCGTTCGAGGAGCATGGGAGTCTTCTTTCCGTGGTCGAGGGGTGTTTGGTCTGCCGTGTGGTCAGCGGCCGAAGAGGCGGGAGAAGAAGCCGGGCTTGGCCGCTCGGGCCGCATCCTCTTCGGCCTGGGTGTGCTTGCCGTTGCACCACTGACCGGCCGGAACCGTGCTCTTCACCGACTGGATGTGCTGTCCGCATCCTGCCCACGTGGTCTTTCCGCACACTCGGCACGTCGCTGCTCGACACATAGCTGTCTCCTTCTTCGGCCATCGCGGGCCTGTTCATCATTGGTTTGATATACCCTCTGGGGTATGTATTCAATATACCCTTAGGGGTATAGTTGATGTCAACATCGAGAACGTGAAAGGACGACGATGAGCGAACGCGACACAGCTCTGACCGAACCGACAGGGGCAGAGGGAGACCCGGGAGAGCGGATGCTCGCCGACCCCGCTGCGCAGAAGAAGATCCTCAACCGACTGCGTCGAGCGCAGGGGCAGCTCGGTGCGGTGATCACCGCGGTCGAGGACGGAAGTCACTGCCGCGACGTCATCCATCAGCTCTCGGCGGTGTCGAAGGCCCTCGATCGGGCCGGTTTCCTCATCATCTCGACGGCACTGCGGGAGTGCCTCGAGGATGACGAGGACGATGTGCGCACTGAAGAGCTCGAGAAGCTCTTCCTCTCGATGGCGTGACGGAGTGGGCCGGACGGGCATCCCCGCGAAAGGGTCAACGCCGCCGTTGGCGAGATTCGACGAGTTCCACGTAGGCGAGGTGCTGATCGGCCGAATAGCAGACGATCTTCCCCTTGTGGTTCTTGGTCTTCCGCAGAATTCCAGCATCGGCGAGTTCGACGAGTGCTCGATGAGCCGCCGCACGAGTCACCCCATGCCCAGCAGATACCGAATCGATGGTCACGACCGGTTCCTGGGCGAGCCTTTCGAGGACTTTGAGGATGACGGAGCCGGCACGCGGTTGGGCAGGCGTTTTTCCGATCGAGCGTCGATACTCGACGAGGTCCGACCGGATCGTCTGGTCCAATGCGTCGATGTCCTCGCCGAGTAGGACGGCGGACGATGCGGCTTGCTCGACCGCCTCGGCGAAAGAGGCTGTCCACCCATCGAGGTCAGGGGGGTCGCGGCGGAACGCAGTCAGCCCTCCGATGTAGGCCTTGGTCTCCGCGGCGAATACGGTGCTGATGGGGACCAGCACACTGCGCAGCACTCCCGCTCTCTTGAGGACTGTGTGCACAAGGGCTCGGCCGGTGCGGCCGTTGCCGTCGATGAATGGATGAATCGTCTCGAACTGGGCGTGGGCGATCGCGGCTCGGATGACGGGATTCCCATCGGTGCGAGAAATGAATTCGGCGAGATTCGCGATCAGACGAGGCACTTCGGTCGGCGGGGGAGGGATGAAGTCTGCGCGCAGCGGACTATTTCCGGGACCTCCGACCCAATTCTGTTCTGTCCTCAGCCCGGCTTCGAGTCGAGGTTCGATCGAATGCTGCAGATCCTCGATGTCGGAGGTCGTGACGGGCCTGTCGGGTTCTGAGAGCTCATCGACGGACTTCTCCGTGGCCCGGACATTGGCGATGACATCGAGCGCAACACGATCGCCGTGCCTGAGATGTTCAGCGATTGCCAGCTTCTTCGGGCTGAGTCTGTTTCCCTCGATCCATGACGAGGAGATGCTTTCGGAACGGATGAGCAGATGGTTGAGATAGAGGCTGTCGGATGCGCGTACGCTTTCGTCCAGCCGGGCGAGAGCGACTGTGGCATCCTCTGCGATTGATGTCGTTGCCTCGCTCAGACGGGGCAGCGTGAGGTCGAGTTCGTCGGGGACAAAGGCTGAGTAGGTTCCGGATGCTCGATCTTTCCTGCTCAGCCCGGCCGGATTGGGCGGAGTCCAGTGCTGCTGGACTGTGTAGGGCATTGCACTGACCGCCTCTCCTCTTCAGGGCTACGCTCAACCCGAGCCGTAGAATATTTACTTTAAGGTGCCTAAAGTAAATATTCTACGCATCTGTGTGAGGTTAGATTCTGAACCCCTCGGACTTGATGGCGCGGCGACGCTTATGAAACATGCGATCAAGGACGGGAACTTCAACGTCGTGGAAGTCGTGAACGGTGACCTCATCGACGGTGAGATCGCCGCGCGTCACTCGGCCGAGGTTCTGGACGACTCGATCTTTGAATGAGATCGGCATCGTCAAGAAGAGAGTGTCTAGAACAGGGAGATCGAAGCCTTCGCCGGCGACTTTGTCGATCGCCACTAGGACGAAGCTGTCGCGCGAGCAGGCCGTATCTCTGAGCTTCTCGCGTTGACGTGCGCGTTCACCTGGTTTCAACTGTCCATGCAGCTGAAGGACCGGAAGCTTCTTTGGAACCTTATTGCGTATCCCCTCAACGAGCGTGCGCAGATGGTCGATCCTGTTCGTGAGAACCAAGACGTGGCGTCCTTCGTTCGCTTCCGCAACGATCTTCGGAATGATCTGAGAGTTTCGGCCCTCGTGAGTCGCGAGTTCGGCGTAGAGATCGGGCATCGAGGGGCCGCCAGCACCCGGTTCTTCTGTTGTGAAATCAGTCTGATGGACGTGGAACGTGCGCTTAGCCTTGATCCACCGATTCGCTTGATGGCAAGGGGCTCACTCGGATTCGAG
>NZ_JBQDYQ010000110.1:0-4251 GCF_052105255.1 Brevibacterium sp. | reverse complement strand
CTACCCGACGGGGGCCCAGCAACCTCGCGCGAGGTTGCTGGGCCCCCGTCAGGTAGTAATAAGGGCTATTCGGGCGGTAATACGTGAATGCCGTCGGGACCGTCGGCTGTGCGGCGGTTACCTTGGGCCAAATAGATGCTGACTGACCACGGTGATTCGGAATCGAATGCGCCGAGGTGCCAGTCACCGTAGCGGTGCTCAAGTCTCAGTGACGTTCCGGCCGCGCAGTGATCGAGATCGACAGGACCGCCTCGTCGATGGGTCGTTGTCCCGACAACGAGGTGACCGCCTGGCGCCAGCAGCTCATCTGCGGCGGCGAATGCCCTTGAGAGCTCCGCCCGGGTCAGAAAAGCCGGCACGTTACCTGACATGAGAATGAGATCGAAGTTCTTCGGTAGCCGATGATCTGTCATCGTTCCAGGTGACAGGTCTGTCGCTGACAGCTGCCGGAACCAAGCAGCGTCGAATAGGTCAGTCGCTACCTGCAGGACCTCAGGCGTCGGGTCGATGCCGAATGTCCGGTGCCCGGCCGTGCGCAGTGCCGCGACTGCACTGCCGATCCCGCAGCCGATATCAAGGATGCTCGCCCCGCGGGGCGCGAGCATATCGATGAACCGGGCGTCGACATCGAGGTCGACACCTGTTTGAGCCAACCGCCGCATTTTTGCGGCGTAGTCCGAAAGGTCGGGCGAACGCACCATCTCCACAGTCTCTCACTCGTTTCCGCGCTGACTTCGCGCTCCTCGAACTACCTGACGGCCCAGCAACCTCGCGCCGGGTTGCTGGGCCGCCGTCAGGTAGTAATAGGGGAGGGGAAGAGCTCGCGGATGATGTCGAGTACCCTCGCCAGCGCCTCGGAGGGATTGTTCCGGCGCCAGCCGAGGGCGAGAGTGAAGGAATCCCCGCCTTCGTCGAGGCGGACATAGCGCACTCCGTCGATGCGGATGTGATCCGAGGACTCGACGACGACGGCCATCCCGACCTGCGCGCCGACGAGAGCCAGAAGACTGTAGGGATCCGGTGCTTCCTGGACGACCTGAGGCAGGAACCCGGCGTCATCGGCCAGCCGCATCATCACCTCTCTGACCTGAGACCCGTGCGATGGGGCATAGGAGATGAACGGCTGACCGGCGAGCTCACCCATGCTCACCGACTCACGCTCGGCCAACTCGTGTGCTGAGGGCATGGCGATCATCACGCTCTCCTGCCGGATGATGTGGACCTCGACACCGGCCGGCACCGGCGGACTGATGATCGCGAGATCGGTCTCCCCGTCGCGCAGCGCGATCGCGGCTTCCCCGCAGTACATCTGCGGCTGCAGGTCGAGGCTGATGCCCGGGTGCCGCTCACCGACCTCGCGGGCCAGTCTGGAGAGGATGGAGTAGCCGCTCGTGCCGCCGAATCCGATGCGGACCCGGCCCGCCAGACCCTGTTGAGCTGCCCGGGCGATGCGCCGGGCACCGTCCACCTGAGTCCCGATCGCAGCGGCGGGTCCGAGCAGCGCCTCACCCGCCGGCGTCAGTCGGACCCGCCGCGTCGTCCGCTCGAACAGATCGACGTCGAGGTCCTTCTCGAGCGCACGGATCATCTGGCTGAGCGCGGGCTGCGCGATGTGCAGGCGCTCCGCGGCCCGCCCGAAATGCAGCTCCTCGGCGACGGCGAGGAACGCTGTGACCTGCCTGAACTCCATGACCTACCCCACCGCCCAGATTGATAAAAATTTGCAAATAATCACTTTGATATTACCTCTTGGACTCTGAGTAATTCCGATGGCACTGTTGAAGACGAACTCAAACCCATAGGAGACACCCATGACCACGGACACCGCAGACACCACCGCCGACCCTTCCGACCTCCTCGACCTCGCCGGACTCCTCACCGACGACGAGCTGGCGCTGCGCGAAAAGGTTCGGACCTTCGTCGACGACCGCATCCGCCCGAACATCGCCGACTGGTACGAAAGCGCAACCTTCCCGACCGAGATCGTGGCTGAGATGGGCGAACTCGGACTCCTCGGCATGCACCTGCAGGGCTACGGGTGCCCTGGACGCTCCGCCGTCGAATACGGTCTCGCCGCCCTCGAACTCGAAGCCGCCGACTCCGGACTGCGCACCTTCGTCTCCGTCCAGGGATCGCTGGCGATGTCGGCCATCCACAAATTCGGATCCGAAGAGCAGAAGAACCGCTACCTGCCCGGAATGGCCAAAGGCGAGATCATCGGCTGCTTCGGACTGACCGAACCCACCGCCGGATCCGACCCCGCATCCATGGCCACCACCGCCGCTCGCAACGCCGACGGATCCTGGACTCTCAACGGCGCCAAGCGCTGGATCGGCCTGGCCTCGATCGCCGACATCGCCGTCATCTGGGCCGCCACCGACGACGGCATCCGCGGCTTCCTCGTGCCCACCGACACCCCCGGATTCACCGCCACCCCGATCCCGCAGAAGCTGTCGATGCGGGCGTCCATCCAGTGCGATATCGACCTTGAGGACGTGAAATTGCCCGCCGAGGCGGTCCTGCCCGAGGTCACGGGACTGAAGGGGCCGTTCTCCTGCCTCAATGAGGCCCGGTACGGAATCATGTGGGGCGCCATGGGGGCCGCCCGCGACTCCTTCGACGTCGCCCTCGACTACGCACAGAATCGCCTCCAGTTCGACAAGCCGCTCACCGCCTACCAGCTCACTCAGGAGAAGCTGGTGAATATGGCCCTCGAGATCCAGAAGGGCACTCTCCTGGCGATCCAGACCGGACGACTCAAGGACGCCGGGACCCTCGATCCCGTGCAGATCTCCGTCGGCAAGCTGAACAACTGCCGCGAAGCCATCGCCATCTGCAGGGAGGCCCGGACGATGCTCGGCGGCAACGGCATCACCCTCGAATACTCACCGCTGCGGCACGCGAACAACCTCGAGTCGGTGCGCACCTACGAAGGCACCGACGAGGTCCACACCCTCATCCTCGGCCGCCACATCACCGGCCAGCAGGCCTTCCGCTGAGCTGATCCGAGCCGCGGTCGGCCGGTACCCCAGGTCACCTGCTGAGCCGCGCCCCGCTGACCCACACCTCGGCGGGGGTGCGCAGACCGTCCAGGTCAGCCAGCGGATCGGTCGCGAGAACCAGCAGATCCGCACGGCCGCCTTCGACGATCCGCCCCCGGTCACTCAGCTCGAGCGCATCGGCTGCGACCGAGGTGGCCGACCGGATTGCCTCGGCGGCAGTCATCCCGGCTTCGAGGAGATAGCCGAGCCCATCGTGCAGCGACGCCCCGTGGGGCACGGGCGCGAACGGCGTCTCTTTCGCATCGGTGCCCGCAATGATCCGCACCCCCGCTGCTTGCAGGGCGCGCACATTCGACAGGGCGAGAGCGAACGCGGAATCGGCATGCTCGCCGAGGCGGGCGTCGGCAATCGCACGCATCATCACCAAGGTGGGGGAGACGATGGTGCCCGTCTCGACGATCCGAGAGATCGTCGCCTCGCTCAGCCGAAAGGGACATGCGTGAGCACATCGACACCGGCTTCGAGGCCGCGATCGAACGCCCCGGGAGTGACCGCATGGGCGACGGTGAGCAGCGCCGGTCGTGGGCTCCGTCGACGAGCGCCCGCAGCGTCGGACTACCGAGGGCAGACACCTCAGTGGCGTCGTCGCCGTCGATGATGTGCACGTTGCGCAGAATCGTCACGGCTTCCTCCTCGTCATCGTAAGCATCGGCAGTCCTCACAATTCCGGGAACGTCACCCCGGTCAGCTCTTCGGAGACCGCCCACAGTCGGCGAGCCACCTCGGTGTCGGTGGACTTCGCCGAACGGGATGCGAATCCCGGCTTTCCGCGGATCTCGAACGGACCGTTCGGGCCGACGTAGCTGCCACCGGGCAGGTCGGCGACGGCGGCACAGAGGATCGGCCGTGCCCCGTTCTGCTCGCTCTGCGCGACCACTCGGGTGAACGCACGGCTGGCTCGCGCGTCCAAAGAGTTGTCGTCGCTGGAGCCGAAGAGGTTCGTCGCCGCCATCCCAGGATGGGCGGCCGTCGCGATCACCGAGGATGACCGTTCGGTCAGTCGGCGCTGGAGTTCAGCGGTGAAGAGCAGGTTCGCCAGCTTCGACTGACCATAGGCGGCCATCGGCCGATATGATCGGCCGGTCCACTGGAGGTCGTCGAATTCGATCGTGCCGAACCGGTGGGCGATAGAGGCGACGGTGACGATGCGCTCGCGCACCTGCGGGAGCAGCAGATTCGTCAGGGCGAA
>NZ_JBQDYQ010000109.1:0-4271 GCF_052105255.1 Brevibacterium sp. | reverse complement strand
TCCCACGGCTTCGTCCGCGCTGAAACCATCATCGATTCCCTGGAAAGCGAGTTCGGATTCTATGTCGACGTCTTCGGAATCCCCCGCGCCCACCAGCATGGCTGACCGAGTTCTGCCCGCCGCCACGACCTCGGGAATCTGGCTGCCCGGAGCCCGCGATCCGCGCCGCAGCTATATCGCGACCAGCCCGGTCCGGGAGGCCGCGGCCTCCGGCTTCGATCTCCTCGCCGACCAGCTGCCGCCGGTGCCCCTGACCGCGCATCAATCCGAGGGCAGGTGGGGCGCCGACGCCATCGGTCGAGCCGTCGGCCTGCTCACCGAACTCCACGTCGACCGCACATCCTACGGATGGCGACTGACCGCCTCGGCGGGCAAGGACGAACGGCTCGAGGACTCGGCATTGATCGAAGCCTTCGACGCGATCGCCGAATACGGTGGGTCCCGGGCCGGGCAGGTCCAGATCAGCCTGCCGGGACCGTGGACGCTCGTGACCGCGCTGAGCCTGAGCTCCGGCGCCCGCGTCCTCGGCGATCACGGGGCACGCCGAGACGTCGTCCAGGCCTACGCCTTCGGCATCGCCGCCTTCACCGACCGCATCGCAGGCTTGGGCATGCAGCCGACCGTCCGCCTTGTCGAATCCCGCCTGAACCCGGTCCTGACCGGCACCTGGCCGAGCGTGTCCGGGTGGGCGAGCCTGCCCGCCATCAGCGAAACCCAGGTGTGGGCGGCGCTTGAATCCACACTGCGCCACCTCCCGCCCACCGTGCTCGCCCTGCCGGACCTCGAGCCCCTGCGCCTGCAGGGCAAGGAGATCCCCGCCGCCGAGGCGGTCCGCCGCAGCGGCGCCCGATCCGTGTCAGTGCCGTTGGTTAGCCTGAGACCACACAGCTGGGAGCAGCTGGCGATCCTCGCCGAGGCGGGGATCGGCACCTGGATCCACCTGCCGCCAACGGCCGGGGGGCGATCAGACGCGGTCAATCACTGGTGCGAGCGGATGCGCACCCCGTGGTCGCGCATCGGCATGGGGGTCACGAGTCTGCGCGAATTCGGGATCATCGCCGGACCCGAACTGCCGCTGACCTTCCCGCCGCTGCTGGAGGACCAGCAGGGGCTCGGGCCCGAGCACAATCGGGGAACTATGACCATCGCCGCCGGTCTGCGGCGGGCTCTTGAGGAGATCGAATGACCACGACACCGGAGAATGCCGACTCGTCGACGCCCGAGCACCAGACCTCGGATTCGACCACACCCGAGCTGCAGGGCGTCGACCTCACCGACGCGACCGCTCGCGCTCAGGCGCATGCCCAGCTGACCGAGAGGATCGAGGAGCTGCGGGCCGCCTACTATCAGGACTCCCTGCTCGTCTCCGATGCCGAGTACGACGAACTCGTCCATAGTCTCGAAGACCTCGAGGCGCAGTTCCCCGAACTCGTCACCGACTCCTCGCCGACGCAGACCGTCGGCGGCGTCGTCGACACCTCGACCTTCGACCCGGTCGAACACCTCGGTCCGATGTACAGCCTCGACAACGTCTTCGACTATGAGGAACTGCGAGCCTGGTACGAACGGGTGCGGTCGGCCACCTCGGTGAAGTCGAAGTTCCTGTGCGAACTCAAGATCGACGGCCTCGCCGTCAATCTGCTCTACCGGAACGGCGAACTCGTGCGCGCGGCGACTCGCGGCGACGGACGCATCGGTGAGGACATCACCGCGAATGTGCGTACGATCTCCGATATCCCGCATCGCCTCGACACCGAGCACCCGCCGGCCGAGGTGGAGATCCGCGGTGAGGTGTTCTTCCCCGTCGAGGACTTCGCCGAACTCAATGCCTCGCTTGTCGCTGAGGGCAAGGCCCCCTTTGCGAACCCGCGGAACTCCGCTGCAGGTTCGCTGCGGCAGAAGGACCCGGCCGTCACGGCGCGTCGGCCCCTGCACATGCTCGTCCACGGAATCGCCGTGTGGACCCCGGCCGATGATTCGCATCCGGAGCCTGCCCACCAGTCCGAGGTCTACGAGCAGTTCCGGTCGTGGGGTCTGCCGATCAGCGACTATTTCAAGGTCCTCGACACCGTCGATGAGATCGAAGACTTCATCGCCTACTACGGCGAACACCGTCATGATGTCACCCACGAGATCGATGGGATCGTCATCAAGGTCGACGATATCGCCGTGCAGGAGGCGCTGGGCTATACGTCTCGCGCACCGAGGTGGGCGACCGCATTCAAATACCCGCCCGAGGAGGTCACGACGAAGCTCATCGATATCCAGGTGCAGGTGGGTCGGACCGGGCGGGTGACCCCATTCGCCGTGATGGAACCGGTGACCGTGGCTGGCTCGACCGTCGAGCGGGCGACCCTGCACAACGGGTACGAGGTCAAACGCAAAGGTGTGCTCATCGGCGACACCGTCACCCTGCGCAAGGCCGGCGATGTCATCCCCGAGGTGCTCGGTCCAGTCGTCGCCCTGCGGGACGGATCCGAACAGGAATTCGTCATGCCCACCCACTGCCCGTCCTGTGGGACCGAGCTCGGTGAGCAGAAGGAGGGCGACAAGGACCTGCGGTGCCCGAATTCTCGATCGTGTCCCGCGCAGCTGGCCAATCGCATCTTCTACCTCGCCTCCCGCGCGGCGTTCGACATCGAAGCTCTCGGCGAGGAGGCCGCGCTGGCGCTGACGGCGCCGGCCGAACCGGACACGCCCCCGCTGACATCGGAGGCCTTCCTCTTCGACCTCACTCCTGATGATCTGCGTGATGTCAAGATCTGGAGGAACAAGAAGTCCAAGGGTGTGGAGACCGGCGAACGAGAACTTGTGCCCTACTTCTTTACCCGTGGAACCGCGAAGAAGCCGAGCGCTCCGAGCGCGAACACGAAGAAGCTCTTCGACGAATTGGAGAAGGCAAAAGATCAAGAATTGTGGCGGGTGCTCGTCGCCTTGTCGATCCGCCATGTCGGTCCGACAGCCGCACGGACCCTGGCCGTGAAGTTCCGCACCCTTGAAGCCATCCGTGAGGCCGGCCTCGAGGAGCTTTCGGCCGTCGAGAGCATCGGTCCGACGATCGCCCAGAGCATCCGCGATTGGTTCGAGATCGACTGGCACAACGAGATCGTCGAGACCTGGGCGGCCGCCGGGGTGCGGATGGAAGACGACGAGGTCGAGGCCGCCGCGCAGACCCTCGAAGGGCTGACGATCGTGGCGACCGGTTCGCTGAGCTCGTTCACCCGCGATGGCATCAAGGAGGCGATCCTCGGCGCCGGCGGCAAGGCGGCGGGATCGGTCTCGAAGAGGACCGATTATGTCGTCGCCGGTGAGAATGCCGGGTCGAAGTTGGAGAAGGCGGAGTCGCTGGGCGTGCCCGTCCTCGACGAGGACCAGTTCAGGGTTCTGCTGGAGACCGGCAGCCTCGACTGAGATGTGCCCGGGCCTCGTGCTTGGTCCCTGGTGCCTCGCTGCCGGAGGGAATACTTCGCGGGTCCTGGAGTTTCCATGGTGCGGCTGTGAATCGTTCGTGACCGAACTCGAAGTCGAGGCTCAGACTCAGCCAAGCTCAGAGACAGCTTCGAGTGGAAGAGTGTGGGACATGAGATGGATCCCCAAAGTTCTCGCCGGTACCTGCGTGGTCGTCGCCGCGGCCCTGACCGCGGTTCCCGTGACGACGGGCCTGGCCGACCTGGTGCTGGGGCCGGGACCGAACAGCACCAAACGCAATGCGCAGCCGGCCCTGACGTCCATGCGCACTCCGGCCGCCCCGGTCACCGCGCGGACCGAGGAGTCGACGACCTCGCTCGCCGGCATCTCGACGGACGATTACGAGGTCATCGAAGGCACGATCGTCGACGATTCTGCAGTCGGCACCTCGCTCACCGGCACCGCCTCGGCGAACACCGGATCGTCCGGTGCTGTCACATCGAACGGATCGGCTTTCACCACAAGTCAGGCGGCCGGCAGACTGTCAGCCGGCACGGACCTCGTCGCCGCCACCGCGGCCGACGCCCGGACCCGCATCGCCGATCTCGCCGCCGACCTCCAGGCCGGAGTCTCAGCCGGAGAGTTCACCCAGGCCGACGCCGACCGCGTCGTGGCCGACATGGCCGGATACATCCAAGGCACCCGCACCTGGCCCGAACGCCTCACCCCCTGATAATTACTACCTGACGGCGGCGCAGCAACCTCGCGCCAGGTTGCTGGGCCCCCCCGCGGGGGTGTTGGGGGGGGGGGCCCCCCGGGGCGAGGGAGGGGGCCCCCCCCCCTCTCCCGGGCGGGGGGGGGGG
>NZ_JBQDYQ010000108.1:3122-4407 GCF_052105255.1 Brevibacterium sp. | reverse complement strand
CCCGGCCACGTCCTCAAGCGGGCACGAGATGCCTGTCCGCGTCCACCTCGGCGAGAGTCTTCTTGCCCATGCTGCGGGCGAGGATGAGGGTCGGAACTCCGGCGACGATGATGACGACGGTGGCGTAGATCGCCGGTGCCAGCGTGATGCCCGTCGACGACATGAGTGCCGTGGCGATGAGCGGTGAAAGCCCGCCGAACAGAACGGTGGCGACGTTGTAGCCGATCGCCATGCCGGAGAAGCGGCTCGTGCCGGTGAACTGCTCGGGGACCATGGCGGCCGCCACAGCGCTCCACCCGGCCGCCGGGATCGCGAGGAACGCCGATCCTGCGATCGCGATGCCCGCGGACTGGTTGGACAGCAGCACATACGCGGGAATCGTCGTGAAGACGAAGACGACCATGAGTGCCGCCAAGGCAGGTTTGCGCCCGAACTTGTCCGAGGCGAGGCCGAAGAACGGGGTGACGACGATGGCGACGACGGCCGCAACGGTGCCCAGTGCCAGGGAACCGGAGTTCGGGACCTTCGCCACCTCCTCGATGTAGGTGGGCACATAGGTGATGTTGAGGAAGTAGCTGACCGAACCGATCGACGAGATGAGGAAGGCGACGAGGATCGCCCGCGGCTGCTCGAGGATCGCGGTGATGAGCGGGGAGCGTTCGAGACCAACGTCCTTCTTGCCCTTGTTGTCCTTCTCCGCTTGCTGCAGCCGTTTGAAGGTCTCGGTCTCCTCCATCATCGATCGAAGCGGAACCATGATGATGGCAAGCACGGCGCCGAGGACGAACAGCAGCCGCCAGCCCCAGGAATCCATCGCCTCGGGACTGAGCGTATTCGCCAGCAGCGCACCGGATCCCACGGCCAGAAGCGCGCCGACCTCGCTGTTGGCCGCGGCCCAGCTGGCAGCCAATCCGCGCTTTCCCGGTCCCGCCGATTCCATGAGGAAGACCATGATGCCGGTGTACTCGGCACCGACGGAGAATCCGGACAGGCAGCGCAGGGCGACCATGAGGACGCCGGCCCAGATGCCGATCGTGTCGTAGTTCGGGATCACCGCGATCCCGAGCATGGAGATCGCCATGAGGACCGCGGAGATGATGAGCGTCGAACGACGTCCGATCCGATCACCGAGGTGACCGAAGACCATCGCGCCCAAGGGCCGGAAGAGGAATCCCGCCGCACCGACCCCGAGGGTCAGCAGCAGGGAATCCGTCTGGTCGCCGAAGAACTCCTTGGTCAGGGTCGTGGCGACATAGAAGAAGATCGAGAAGTCGTACCATTCGAC
>NZ_JBQDYQ010000108.1:0-3022 GCF_052105255.1 Brevibacterium sp. | reverse complement strand
CCGAACGCTTCTACTTCTCCTTCGCCGAGGCGGCGGCTGCCCGTGGATTCGCCGTGGTGACCTACGGCTTCCGCGGTGTCGGTGACCGGAGGGCGGCTCGCGCCCATCGGCATCTGCGCATGCGCGACTGGATCTGCGAAGATGTGGCGGCCGCGGGCGCCTGGGCCGAGAAGAGATTCCCGGGCCTGCCGCATACGGCGTTGGGCCACAGCCTCGGCGGGCACGCTCTGCTCCTGGGCAGCGGCGGACAGCGGCTGTGCGGAATCGTCACAATCGCCACAGCGATGGCGGCGGCCCGCAGCATCGCACCTCGCAGCGAGCGCTGGCGAGTGGAAGTCGGCCTCGGAGTCTTCGGCAGGGTGGCCACACGAGTGTTCGGGTATATGCCCGGCAGCCGAGTGGGACTCGGCGAGGACATCCCCGCCGCCCTCTATGAATGGACGGACTGGCTGCGCCGCACCCACTTCTTCTTCGACGACCCGAGCTTCGACGCCGAGGCGCGCGCCTCCCGACTGCGCACACCTGTCCTCGCCGTCGGCACCTCCGACGATCCCTGGGCGACCGGTGCGTTCATCGATGCGCTCACCGACCGCCTACGGCTGGCACCGGTGACGCGGCGCACCTTCGTCCCGGAGGAACTCGGCACCGACCACATCGGCCATCACGGTCTCATGCGCCGATCCATCGCCGACGACGCCTGGCCGGAGATCCTCGACTGGCTCGAGACAAGAGCAGCCGAAGAATAGGTCACCACTGGGGACTTTTCGCGCCGAGAAGTATCCGTTCGCGACCACTTCTCGACCGCCGTGCGGCTAAAAGTGTCCGTCTGCGACCATTTCTCTGCTGACGCTGGGCCCTCAGCTGCGGCTGAGACCGAACAGCGAGTCGGTGAAGCGGTTGCCGAACACGGCCTCCGGATCCAGACGGGCCCGCAGCTCGCAGAAGTCCGCGAATCGCGGATAGAGCTCGTTCAGGTCGGCGGCCGTGCGAGTGTGGATCTTGCCCCAATGCGGTCGGCCGCCGTGCCGGCTCAGGATCTCCTCGACGACGCGGAAGTACTCGGCGAAGTCCTCCTTGATGAAGCGGTGGACGGCGATGTACATCGTCTCCCGCCCCGTCGCCGTCGACAGCGGCACATCATCGGCGGCGGCGCACCTGACCTCGAGGGGGAACGAGATCGCCCACCCCTTGGCCTCGATGACGTCTCGGATCTCCCGGATCGCCCCGGGTCCGGAGTCGAAGGGCAGCGCGTACTCCATCTCGTTGAACCGCACCCGCCGTGGGGTGACGAACACATCGTGACCGGGCGCCCGGTACGTCCTGTCTGCCACGACGGACTGAGCGATGCGATTGATCGAGGGCACCACGCCCGGGACCTTCGCCCCGAGCTCGACGGCCAATCGCAGTGCTCCGTTCTCCACCACCTCTTTGTCGAGGAGGTTGAGCCATCGGCTGCGCACCCCCGCCTCGGCGAGGTGGCCGGGCCCGGCCTGCCCCGGCTCCAGCCGGGTGTTCGTCTTCGTCAGCACCGAATCGGTGTGCGGGAACCAGTAGAACTCGAAATGGTCGGCCGCACGCATGCGGTCGGTCAGCCCGTCGAGGAGTTCCTCGAATCCGGCCACCTTCTCCTCGGCGATGAGGTCGAAGGCCGGCACGCACTGGAGTTCGACCTCGGTGATGAGACCGAGAACGCCGAGGCTGACGCGTGCAAGGTCGAAGACCTCCGGCTCTGCTTCGGCCGACAGCTCCCGCACCTGCCCGTCGGGGCCCATCAGGCTCAGCCCGGTGACGGTCCCGGCGAACCCGGTGAACCCGATTCCGGTGCCGTGCGTGCTCGTCGAGATCGCGCCGGCCAGGGCCTGCGGATTGACATCGCCCTGATTCTCCAGGGCCAGTCCGTAGGGTGCGAGCAGTGCGGGAATGTCCCGCAGCCGGGTGCCGGCGGCAAATCGCACCCGCTCGCGCTCCTCGTCGACGGCGATGATGCCGGAGAGTCCGTCGAGATTGACCATGACATCGTCACAGGCGGCCACCGGGGTGAAGGAATGCCCGGCCCCGACGACGCGCAGACGGTCCCCCGCTGCCGCAGCGGCCGTGACGATGCCCGATAGTTCCTCCGCCGAGGCGGGGCGTGCGAATGTGTGCGGATGTGCATGGACGTGACCGGCCCAGTTCCGGAATCTCTGCCGACCGGACCGGTCGCCTCGTCGCGGCTGCACGTCTCTCACAGTACGAGCCCCTCTCCTCGATAGGTGGTCCAGGCATCGCGGATGCGGCCCTGGGACACGATCTGGACGTCGTTGAAATGTTCGGCCAGCTCACCGGCCTTCGCGTGCCGGAACCACACGAGGTCGCCGATGCGCAGCGAGTCCGTGCCGGGCCCGGTCAGCGGCGTCTGCATCTCTCCGGGCCCCTCGAGGCCGGAGTACTCGAGGCCCGGCGGCCAGGCGATCGTCGGCAGACGGTCGGGGCCTGGGACTCCCGAGGCGATGAACCCGCCCTTGAAGACCGTCACCCAGCCGGGCCCGGGCCTGCGCACGACGGGAGCGACGAAGTATGCGGCGGGCCGGTGCCGGAAATGCGTATAGCCGTCGAAGAGTCCCGGGGAGAAGAGGCCGGATCCGGCGGCGAGTTCGGTCAGAGTGCCTTCGCCGGAGCTGGATTCGAACGAGCCGGTTCCCCCGCCGTTGACGAATTCGAGGTCGGCGACCTCACGGACGGCGGCGATGACGGCGGCTCGTCGTTCGGCGAGTTCGGCGATCGAGGCTCTCTGCATGAGCCGCACGATCGCCTGCCGGGCTGTTCGTCCGGCGTCGGCGGTGCCGGCGATCTGCCCCTCGTAGAACATCATCCCGACGAGGTCGAACCCGGGCCGGGCCGCGACCTGGCGGGCGAGCGCGACGGCCGCTCGACCATCCCGGATCGGTGAGCGCCTGGCCCCGATATGGACGCGGTCGCCCAACCAGGATTCGGCCGGGCGAAAGGAGGAGTCGACGTCGATGCACACCCGCACCGAGGCGGC
>NZ_JBQDYQ010000107.1:0-4483 GCF_052105255.1 Brevibacterium sp. | reverse complement strand
GCGCGAGGTTGCTGGGCCGCCGTCAGGTAGCAAATGGGGCGGGTCTGTCGTGCCTAGCGTCGTGGTTTCTGCAGCCATGGACGGAGGAGACGGGTGCTCATCGGCAAGAAGATGTAGGTCATCAGCGGTGTGAGGATGCAGATGTTCAGCAACACAGCGAGCACCGTCGGCCAACTATGCAAATGGGGCATGAGGAGAAACGTCGAGAGCAGGCTGAGGGGGAAGAACGGCAAGAAGATGCTCACGGCCTGTTTCCACCGAGGTGGGACGACGGATTCGGGAATCGTCAGGGTCTCCTCACCCTGCGGTTCGAACCAGCCCTCGATACCGGTGCGGTGTTCGACGCGGGTGGTCTCGACGAGTCCGGCGGCGCTTTCGATCCACCAACGGCGGTCGTCGGAATCATCCCAGGCCCGCAGGGTCTTCTCATCGGCGAAACGATAGAGCAGATGCCACTCATCGGAGTCCGGGCTCGTCCGCACCCAACCCGATCCGAGGTAGCCCTCGCGTTCGCGAGCCAGTTCCTGCCCGGCCTGGGCCCAGGCGGTGAACCGGCGGTGCTGACCGGGCTGAACGGTGCGGGTGATAGAGACGGTGATCGGAGACGTTTGCGGCATAAGGGAGAGTATAGAGACCCGCTCGCGAGCGCCAGCAGCCGCCTGGAACTGCCGCGCCGAATTCAGGCGTCCCCGGCCACCCGAATGAAGACTCGGTCGAGTGCGGCTGCTAGGTTCGCGCGGTTCGTGTCGTCCATCCAGTCCCGGTTGACCTGCTCGTTGAGTCCGCCCGGAGTCTCATGCGCGGCGACGAGATCGGCGATCGGAGCCTCGGACTGGTCGAGCGTGGTGCCGAGACCGACGAACTGGCCTCGGATGAAGTGGTCGGCATCGGCCTGATCCCACCCCCGGTCGACCAGCCATGCGGCGATCGTCTGCAGACACGCGAAGTGTGCCGACATGGTTGCCGTCACCGCTGACAGCGTGCTGAACTTCGTCTCGTCGGCGGCCGTGACCGATCCGCCGAGGAGGTCGAGGAGGGCCTCGACATCGCCGTCGGCGGGGAACATCGCCGTTACTCCCTTGCGTTCACGGACGGCCGGGAGCGGGATGATCCGCACAATGTCCGGATCGTGGGGGAGGAGCGCTGAGAGCTCGTCCGTCGGAATCCCGGCAACTGCGCTGATCAACGTCTTCTCTGCCGGAATGTCGAGGGCGCCGAGGACGCCTGCAGCCTGCTGAGGGAGGACGGCAAGGACGATGAGGTCGCTGCGATCGACGACCTCCTGGTTGCTCTCGGCCACCTCGGCGGTCTCAATCGTGTCGGCAAGATGCCGTGCCCGCTCGGCATTGCGCGGGGAGAGCACGAACCGCAGTCCGGTTTCGCGCCCACCGCCGTTCTCTGTTGCCGCAGTGCCCGCGCTCAACCCTTCGACCATCGCCGAGGCGATCTCGCCGACACCGATGACTCCGATCGTGCTCATGTTCTCCTCCTTGAGTGACGAGGTGAGTTCTTCCGTCTGTTCGCATTGTGTCATCGTCTGTTGGACGACGCGTCAGCGGTCTGGCTCGTGACTGTGGAGAAGCTCTTCGCCGAGTTGCAAGAAGTGTCGTCGGCCTCGGGCTCGGACGTTGTTGATCGGTGGCGCGCACCCACCAACTCCGCCCCAAAACACCTGAAGGCGGCCCAGCAACCACGCGCGAGGTTGCTGGGCCGCCGTCAGGTAGCAATAGAGGGTCAGAAGCTGGGGAGGACGGAGCCGTCTGCCCACTTCTCCTCGATGAACTTCTTCACCTCGGGGGAGTGGAGCAGCTCGTCGAGCTTCCCCAAGTTCTCGTCGTCCTTGTTCTCCGTGCGCACGGCGAGGAAGTTGCCATAGGGGTTGCCCTCGGCCTTCTCCAGCAGGATGCCGTCCTTGGCCGGGCTCAGTCCGGCTTCGAGGGCGTTGTTGCCGTTGATGACAGAGGCGTCGACGTCTTCGAGGGTGCGAGCCAGCTGCGCGGCGTCGGCCTCGACGAACTCGATGTTCTTCGGATTCTCCGCGACATCGGAGAGCTTCGCGTCGACCGCGTCCACTCCGTCCTTGAGGGTGATGAGCTTCGCGTCCTCGAGCAGCTTCAGCGCACGTCCCTGGTTCGACGGGTCGTTGTTGATGCCGATCTTCGCGTTCTTCGGAATGTCCGCAACATCCGTGATGTCCTTCGAGAACAGTGCGAAGGGTTCGAGGTTGATCGGCTCGAAGCCGGTGATCTCGTAGCCCTGGCCTTCGACCTCGGAGTCGAGGTACGGCTTGTGCTGGAAGTAGTTCGCGTCGATGTCGCCGTCGTTGAGCGCCTTGTTCGGCAGCGTGTAGTCCGTGTACTCGGTGACCTCGATGTCGAGGCCGGCATCCTCGGCGAGGTTCTCATCCACGTAGCGCAGAATGTCGCCCTGCGGCACCGGGGTCGCACCCACGGTGAGCTTGGTGATGTCGCCGTCCTTCTCACCGACGGAATCGGTGCCGCCGCCGACGAGTCCGCAGCCGGAGAGCAGCAGAGTCGCGCTGGCCGCGATCGCAATGAGCTTGGTCTTCATGATTCTCCTTGATGTGTGTTGTGTAATGCGATGAGCAGTGGTGGCCGTTAAGTGTGCGCAGATTGCCGGTTTCGTCGCCGATTCGGACAATCTGAGCACACTTAACTCGGGGTTCCATCGCCGCGCCGGACGTGATCGACCTCGCCGAGGCGGCTCACCGGTGGTCGACCGCGCGGGCCAGGCGATCGCCGATGAACTGGATGAGCGTGACGATGAGGACGAGGACGATGATGCAGGCGATCATCGTGTCCGCCTGGTAGCGCTGATAGCCGTAGGAGATCGCCAGTGCACCCAGACCGCCGCCGCCGACGGCACCGGCCATCGCGGTGTAGGAGACCAGGGTCACCGAGGTGACCGTGGCGGCACCGATGAGACCGGGCAGAGCTTCGGGAACGTAGACCTGGCGGATGACCTGGCCGTTCGAGGCGCCCATCATCAGGGCGGCTTCGATCTTGCCCTCGGAGACCTCGCGCAGCGAGTTCTCGACGAGGCGGGCGTAGAAGGGGATCGCGCCGATGGTCAGCGACACCACGGTCGCCTGCCAGCCGAGTGCCGAGCCGACGACGAATCGGGCGAAGGGGATGAGCGCGATGATGAGGATGATGAAGGGGATCGAGCGCGTGATGTCGACGATGAAGGACAGCACCCGGTAGACGACCGGGTTCGAGTTCAGACCACCCTTCGAGGCAGTGAACAGCCAGATGCCCAAGGGCAGACCGAAGAGCACGGCCAGGCCGGTCGACCATGCGGTCATGAGCAGCGTCTCGATGGTGGCCGGCCACATCTGATCGGTGATCGCCGGGTTGTCGAACCATGTGGGATCGTTCATCAGGCAGCCTCCTCCGCATAGATTCCATCGGCTTGCAGGGCGCTGATCAGCTCTTTCGCCTGGTCGGCCGAGTCGACGGAGAAGCGCAGCCGGCCGACTTGGTGACCGTCGATGGTCTCCACGGCTCCGGCGAGGATCGCTTCGGCGCTCGCTCCGGCCTTCAGCGCGGCGGTGAGCACGGTGGGCAGGTCCGTCCCGGCCAGGGACACCTCGACGAGGCGGCTCGCCCCGTCATCGAGGCTGACCGGAGGCAGGGGGACGAGATCCTTGGCAAGCACCGAGCCGGGCTCGGCGATGACCTCGGCGAGTTTCCCGGTCTTGGCCACGCGGCCGTCGGCGAGCAGCGTCACGGAGTCGCAGATCTCGCGGATGACGGGCATCTCGTGAGTGATGATGAGGACGGTGATGCCCAGTCGGTCGCGCAGCGAGCGGATGAGACCGAGGATCTGCTCCGTCGTCGTCGAATCCAGCGCCGAGGTGGGCTCGTCGCACAGCAGCACCTTCGGCTCGGCGGCGAGTGCGCGGGCGATGCCGACGCGCTGTTTCTGCCCGCCCGAGAGCTGAGAGGGATAGTTGTCAACGCGGTCGCCGAGGCCGACGAAATCGAGGAGTTCACGCGCCTTGGCCAGACGTTCGGCCTTCGGCACTCCGGCGATCTTGAGCGGGTGGGCGACGTTCTTCAGTGCCGTGCTCGAGTCGAGGAGGTTGACGTGCTGGAAGACCATGCCGATGCTGCGGCGGGCTTCGCGCAGACCGACACCGGACTGGTTCGTGAGGTCGACGCCGTCGATCGACACCGTCCCGGAGGTGGGGGACTCGAGCCCGGTCAGGCAGCGGATGAGGGTGGACTTGCCGGCGCCGGAGCGGCCGACGATGCCGTGGATCTCACCGGCGGGGACCGAGAGGTCGATCTCCTCCAGGGCGACGGTGCCTCCGAACACCTTGCGCAGTGCGCGCAGCTCGATCACAGGCGCCTCCTCGTGTAGTTGGTCAGTGCCGCCCACGGTGGTGGACGGCAGGAATTGGGGATGGGCCGGTCTACGGTCCAGTAGGGCCGACGATTCAGGATGACAAGCAATCAGA
>NZ_JBQDYQ010000106.1:0-5063 GCF_052105255.1 Brevibacterium sp. | reverse complement strand
GCGGGTGTTGACGGCGGGGTTGAAGAACTGGATGGGCAGGTAGCCGTGGCTGGCGACGATCTCGACGCCGTCGATTCCGGACTCGACGATGCGCTTCGCAGCATGCCCGTAGCCGGCGATGATGGCTGTGACCTCAGCGGTGGTCAGCGCTTCGGGGACGACCTTGAACCGTTCCTGCGGTTCGTCGCTCGGGGCCTTGGCGCGCGGTGCCATTCCGCGCTCGCCGTCCATGACTTCGCGGCCGGGGTGGAAGAGCTGAGCGACGATCGTGGCCCCGTGACGGTGGACCGCCTCGGCGACGGCTCGGTATCCGGGGACGGAGGATTCGTCGGTGGCCATGAGGACGTGGTTGGTGTAGCGGGCGGTTTCGTGGACGCCGGAGACCTGGAGCACGATGAGTCCGGCTCCGCCCTTCGCACGGGTTTCATGGTAGGCGACGAGGTCGTCGCCGATGTGGCCGTGATCGTCGAGGACGGTGTCATGGCCGGAAGAGACGATGCGGTTGCGGATCGTCGTGGAACCGATGGTGATGGGGGCGAAGAGGTGCGGGAACAGCTGAGACATGATCGTCCTTGATCAGATCGTCGGGTGGGACTGGGTGGCTGCCCCTCGATGGGGCTGCCTCAGTTATTCATATCACCGTATGACGAACTGCGGCAAGGGTCGGCTCCCGAGGTGTCGATCGCCGATGGGTGGCGGTGCGATTGCTATTGGGCGGAACCGTCAGTCAGAGCTCGCTGCCCGACACCGCGAAGGTGTCGCAGCTGTTCAGGCCCTCGTTGTATCCGGTGGTGAACCATTTCTGCCGCTGCTTGCTCGAGCCGTGGGTGAACGACTCCGGATTGACGAAGCCGGACTGCTCCTGGATGTGGTCGTCACCGACGACGAAGGCCGCGTTGAGAGCGTCGTCGAGCTGCTCCTTGGAGGGCTCTTCGAGATACGGAGTGCCGTTGTCGTCGGTGAGCGTGGTGACATTGCCCAGCCAAGCGCCTGCGTAGCAGTCGGCTTGGAGTTCGGTGCGCACGCCGTTGCTCTCCGGACCGGTGCCGTTGTTCGGGTGCTCGCTCATCACGCCGGTGATGTTCTGGATGTGGTGACCCCATTCGTGGCCGACGATGTAGAGCTGGGCGAGCTCATCGGCCGAGGCGCCGTACTGCTGACGCAGTATGTCGAAGAAGCTCGGATCGATGTAGACGCCCTGATCGGCCGGACAGTAGAACGGCCCGACCTGGTTCGATGCGGTCCCGCAGCCGGTCGACGTCTGACCGTCGACCAGTGTCATCGCCGGCGGTTCGTACCCGTCGACCTTCTGTGCCCAGTAGTCATCGAGGACGACCTGTGCTCCGGCCATTCGGCAGTCGATGTTCGTATTCGCGTCCTCACCCGTATCGCACTGGGACATGCTCGCCCCGCTCGACTGATTCTGACTGCCGCCGTCGTCCGGGGTGATGCCACCCATGAGCCCGGTGACATCAACGCCGAGCAGCGGTCCGATGAGGAAGACGAGCAGACCGACGATCCCCACGCCGCCACCGCCGACGATCGCGGTGTTGCGACCGCGTCTGCTCGTGCTGTTGCCGCTGATGTCGGCGTTCGGGTTGAAGGTCATGGCATAAAGATACCCCGGCAACGGACAGGGGCGGGCGAGCAGATGTGAAGTCGTGTGAGAATCGTTCCATGAGCTCTCACCCGGCGGAACCTCACCGAGCGCACGACGCAGACTCCACGGCCACCTCGGCGAGGGTTGCCCGCCGGCTCAGCCCCGACGGTCGGCTCATCGGACTCGATGTCGCCCGCGGGATCGCGCTCTTGGCGATGATGGTCACGCACATCTTCGCGCTCGGCGACGAGACGGGGATGCCGACCTGGGCGGCGGTCTTCGCCGGGCGCGCCTCAGCGCTGTTCGCCGTCCTCGCCGGCTGTTCTCTGGTGCTCTCGACCCGGTCACGGATGGCGGAATCGGGCCGCTTGCGCGATGCGGCGCCGAGCGTGCTCATCCGGGCGGCGGCCATCGTCCTCATCGGGCTGTGCCTCGGCTCGATCTCCGGCCTGCTCGCGGTCATCCTCGTCAACTACGGGATCATGTTCGCCCTCGCCCTGCTCTTCCTGCGATTGCGGGCCGGGGCGCTGTTCGCGGTCGCGGGGGTCTGGATGGTCGTCTCCCCCGTCGTGTCGATGTGGGTGCGTTCGACGTTCCTCCTCGAACCGAGCTACCTGCCGATGGGCTTCTTCGACTTCGCGACGCCGGGGACGATGCTCACCGACCTGTTCCTCACCGGCTACTACCCGGTGCTGCAGTGGCTGTCGTACATTCTGCTCGGCATGGCCGTGGCGAAGCTCGACATCGGCCGCCACCTGCTCAGGCTGTTCACCGCCGGACTCGGGCTCTTCGTCGTCGGTCGCGGTGCTTCGTGGCTTCTGCTCAATGTCTTCGGCGGTGATGCCGCGCTCGTGGAGGTTGCGCAGATGTGGGGCACGGATCTCGCGGCGGCCCTGTTCACCGGCAGCTATGGGGTGACTCCGGCAACGTCGTGGTGGTGGTTGGCGATCGCCGGTCCGCATTCGGCCACGCCGTTCGATCTGCTCTCCACGGGTGGAACCGCGTTGATGACGATCGCCGCCTGCCAGGCTGCGGCGCTGCTGTTGGGTCGCCGGTCGTGGGTGCTTGCACCGCTGTCGGCACCGGGATCGATGCCGCTGAGCGTGTATTCGGCGCATGTCGTGCTGTTGGAGATCACGCGGTCGCAGATCGTCGGCAATCCGATGGAGGAGGGCGCGACGACGGGCGAGCAGACCCTCGAGTTCGTCATCCACGCGCTCACGTTCGTGCTGCTGCCGCTGGTGTGGAAGGCGTTCGTCAACACACGCGGACCGTTGGAAGGCGGGATCGCAGCGGTCATCCGGGCGGCGTCGCCGGGGCCTATGCTCCCTGCTTCTGACCGTCCCGGAAGAGACTGATCGACTTGCGCATCGTGGCGCGGGCCCGTTTGCGGTCGCCGCTGGCGTCGTAGGCGCACGAGAGTCGGAACCAAGACCGCCAGTCGTCGGGGGCGGCCTCTGCTTCGGCCTGGTACTTCACGAATTCCTTGTCGGCGGCCTCGCGGATGATCTTACCGCCCGGTGTCCTGGGCAGGTCGTCGACGGGCAGTCCGCCTTCGTCGCCGAGGATGCGCGCGAGCTTCTCCGTACGGGCACCGAAGACGAGTTCGACGATGAGCGTCCATGCACCGATGACGGGCAGGACGAACAGGGCGATGCCCATGATCGTGGGGATCATCGCGGGTTCGCGGACGAGGATCCACGCCCGCTGGCCCATGAGGACGAAGTAGAAGACGAGGACGACGGAGACGATGATCGCCCCGATCTTGGCCTTCGACATCAGAGGTCGAGCATGTTCTCGAGGCCGTGGATGAGCCCCGTGTAATCGGCGATGGACCGCACGGCGGTGACGATGCCGGGCATGAACGCCGAGGTGGAGTGTGAGTCCGTGCGGATGGTCAGGGCTTCGCCGTCGGAGCCGAAGAGGATCTCTTCGTGGGCGTTCATGCCCTGCTGACGGATGGCGTGGACGTGGATTCCGTCGATGACAGCGCCGCGTGCACCCTGCGGATCGGATTCGGTGGAGTCGGGAACGGCAGGCAGTCCGGCGGCGTTGCGGGCGGCGGCGATGCGCTGGGCCGTGTGGTTCGCCGTGCCGGACGGGGCGTCGAGTTTGCGGGTGTGGTGGATTTCGACGACTTCGGCCGAGTCGAAGTAGGGTGCCGCGAGTTCGGCGAAGCGCATGGCCAGGACGGCACCGATCGAGAAGTTCGGGGCGATGAGCACGGCGGTCTGCGGGTGGTCCTTCAGCGTGTCCTCGAGCCGGGCCAAACGGTCGTTGTCCCAGCCGGTGGTGCCGACGACGGTGTCGATGCCGTTCTCGACGAGGAAGCGGACATTGTCTTCGGTGGATTTGGGCACGGTGAGTTCGACGGCGACGTCGATGTTCTGCTCAAGCAGGGTCTCCAGCGAATCGCTGCTGCCGAGTGCGGCGACGAGTTCGAGTCCTTCGGCATCGTTGATCGCATCGACGGCGTGGGATCCCATCCGACCCTTGGCTCCGATGACGGCTACGCGAATGCTCATATGCTGTGACTCCTTGTGCGATGATCCCTGCGAGGTGTGCCGGTCTGGCCGAGGCGAAGCGACCGGAACGATCTCCGCCAGTCAGTCTAGCGACCCTCGGCAGTTCTCTTCACATCCAGTGACCATCCGAACACTCCCAATTGCTACCTGACGGCGGCGCAGCAACCTGGCGCCAGGTATCTGGGCCCCCGTCAGGTAGTTCGGGAGGGCGGGAGCGGGGTCAGCGAGGTGGGGTGAACGGTACGCGCGGTCCGCAGTGCCGCGGGTCTCCACTCAGCCGAGCGCAGACCTCGGTGTCGTAGCGGATGCCGTCGTAAAGGAGTTTCTCTCGTTCGCGGCCTTCGACGATGAAGCTCGCATTCCTGGCGACTGCGGCCGAAGCCGGGTTGTTCACCCGGTAGCCGAGTTCGAGTCGATAGATCCCGAGTTCGTCGTGGAGGAAATCGACGAGGCTGCGCAGCGCTGCCGACACCAGGCCATGGCCGCGGGCCTCGGCCACCGACCAACAGGAGATCCACGCGCTCGAGTGGCGGCGTTCGATCCCGGGGGCCATGACGTTTCCAAGGATTCGTCGGCCTGAACGGTCAGCGTCGCCAACGATCGCCCGAGCGCATAGGTCACCGGCATCCTCGGCGTCGGTGATGGTCTCCAGCCATGTCCGGGCACCAGCGATCGTACGGTCGTCGGGGATGTTGCTCAGCAGTGCTTCGTCGGCCCGCTTGTACACCTCAGCCAACGCCTCGGCGTCGCCCGAGGCACCTGCCTGCCACGGTCTGAGAATTGCGTTCATCCGGCCGCCTTATTCGCTGTTGGGGGTTCAGCCGCCGGTCCGCCAGCGCTCGTTCTGGACTCTCAAACAACCTGACGGCGGCCCAGCAACCTCGCGTGGAGTGGTCCCCGAAAGTTGGACTGTGATCAACACAAACCAACTTGAAGGG
>NZ_JBQDYQ010000105.1:0-5251 GCF_052105255.1 Brevibacterium sp. | reverse complement strand
AGGTCGAAGCCCAGGTCGTTGAGGCGGCGGATGCGTTCGTCGATGCGCCAGCGTTCGCTGACGCTGAATTCCTCGACCCGGGTCAGCTCCGCCCACAGGGCGTTGTAGGACTCGCACAGTCGCTCACCGGCCGCGAGCGGATCGGTCTCGGGGGCGACGAGTCCCGCGGCCTGCAGATCGAGGAAGTCCCCGGCGATGTTCATCCGCGCGATCCGCAGGTCCATGTTCCGCTGCCCGTCGGAGAGCTGGTCGTGCAGCTCGCCGGTCTCGGCGTCGACGACATAGGCGGCGTAGGCGTCGGCGTCGCGGCGGAAGAGCGTGTTCGACAGGGACACGTCTCCCCAATAGAAGCCGACGAGGTGGAGGCGGACGAGCAGCACGGCCAGAGCGTCGACGAGGCGACCGCCGGTGTCCTCGGCCAGGTCACGGGAGAACAGTGCACGGTAGGGCAGAGAGAACTCGAGATAGGCGGTGATGAGCGCGCCCTTGAGTGCCTGTCCCGATGCGGTCCTGCGACCGCCGACGACGGCGCGGGCCTCGACGAGGGGGACGTCGAGGTTGCCGAGCGCACCGAGGATGTCGAACTCACGCGTGGCCTGCGGGTCGTCGGTCTCCTTGATCGCGAGCACTTCGTCTCCGATCTCGACATAGCGCACGACGTGGCGGGAGATTCCGCGGGGCAGACCGCCCAGCAGGGTCTCCGGCCACTGAGCCAGCGGCAGATGCCAGGGGAGCTCGGCCAGAGCCGCATGATCGGCGTTCCGGACCGTGTGGATCTCCGGTTCGCGAGCAGCGCTGACCGATGCGCCCGCGCCGACCGACGTCGTCGCCGACGGTGCAGGGTGTGAGGACGGGTCCGGCGGGGGCAGGGTTCCCGGCACGGCTCAGGAGTCCGAGTCGGAGACCGAGGCCACGAGCGCCTCGGCGAGGTCGGGTGTCTCCACCCCGATCAGCCGTCCGTGGTCGAGGAACGCGATCCGGTCGCCGAGGACCTTCGCATCCTCGAAATCGGAGGTGGCGTAGATCGTCGTCAGCCCGAATTCCTGCTGCAGGTCCTTGATCAGCGACAGGGTCTCCGTCTGCTGTTCGGGGACGAGGTTGACCACGGGCTCGTCCATGATGAGCACCTTGGGTCGGCGGACCACGGCGCGGGCCAGGGCCACGGTCTGGCGCTGCAGCTGAGTGAGGTCGCCGGGAACCGAGTCGAGGATGTCGTTCAGTCCGATCTTGTCCATCACGGATTCGACGCGCTCTTGGATCTCATCGGCGGGCAGACCGTCGACGCGCAGCGCGAAGCCGAGATTGTCGCGCACGCTCAGGTGCGGGTAGAGCGCGTAGCTCTCCAGCGCCAGGGTGACATCGCGGTCGTTGACGGCGGCGTGGGTGATATCGGCACCGTCGATGAGGATGGTGCCGGTCTTCGGGGTCTCCAGACCGTGGAGCATCCGCAGGATCGTCGACTTGCCCGACCCGCTGGGCCCGTAGAGGACGAGGAACTCGCCGTCATCGACGAAGAGATTGAACGGGTGGACGGATTCGGACGTCGTGTTCTCGTAGACATGACTGAGGCCATTCAACGACACCGTTGACATAAGTCCTCCTAAAACTTCTGAATAACTCCGCGAGCAGCTGGTCGTCGGTGACCTGGCAGGGATGCTCAGTCACTCTTATCCTAAGGGGTGGATGGTTGGGGTGCTCTGTGAATTCGACAAAGCGTAGAGTGATTCTCAGCACGATGGCTGTGCGCCGACGCAGACCGCGGCGTCCACCCTCGCCGGATGCGCCGACGCAGACCGCAGCGCGAAAGTAGACTGATTCATATGAAGGTCACGTTGGACGAGGTCGCCGCCCGGGCCGGAGTCTCTCTGGCCACGGTCTCCCGGGTGCTCGGTCGCCGCGGTGCCGTCGCCGAGTCGACCCGGGCGAAGGTGCTGGAGGCGATGAGCGAGCTCGGCTATTCGCGCTCGACCCTGCTCCATGATGCGCCGAGGCGGCTCGTGGCCGTCAGCGCTCCCGGCAATCCCGAACATTGGCAGGTCCAGGTCTGCACTCGCGTGGCCAAGGCCCTGCAGGATCATGATCTCCTCGTCACCCGCCCGCTCGTCGAAACCGACCCGGAACCGCTGCAGACCGCAATCGAGGCGGGCGCAGTGGCCCTGGTGACCACGACGATGACGAGCCTGAATACGGAGATCCCCTGCATCCGCGTCGCCGAACAGTCCGCCACCGAGGAGGCCGACACGGCCGGGACTGAAGTTTGCGTGGCGGGTACGCCTGGAACCGGGCAGGGCAGTGCCGATGTCATCGCAGCGCGGCTCGACCTCGGCGGGGGGATGACCACAGCGTTCGAACATCTGCGGGCGATCGGGCACCGGAGGATCGGGCTGATCTGCAACGACAGCGGTGAACTGGCCGTCCAGCTCATCCGCCGCTTCCTCGCCGAACATCCGGCCAGAAACCTCGGACTCAACCTCGAGGACTGGATCTCACGGGTGCCGAAGTCGTTCTCCGGCGGATCGCGTGCGGTGCTCGAACTCAAGGATGCGACCTGCACAGCGGTGATCGTCCAATCCGCGCTGCAGCTGCACGGTACCCTCCACGGACTGCGGAATCGGCATCTGCAGGTGCCGCGGGACATGTCGGTCGTCGGGTTCGGCGATTCCCCGACGATGAAGTTCACTGGCCCACCGGCCACGGTGCTCGGCCTCGACGTCGAGGGGCTGTCGAATGCCCTCATCGATGCCACGCTGCAGACCCTGCGGATCTCGACGACGGGTCTGCCTTCGGTGCCTCCGGTGTTCCGTCCTCGACTCGTCGCCCGAACCTCGACGACGGCGGCCCGCCGATGAGCGAACACCTGCCCGAGCACCGGCACGTCCGTCTCGCCGAGATCGCCCGCACCGCCGGGGTCTCGAAGGCCACCGCCTCACGGGCCCTGCGCGACCCCGGATCGGTGTCGGCCGCCTCCCTGGCGAAGGTGCGGCAGGCGCTGGCGATCCTCGGCGCCACCGGGCAGGCCCCGACGACGAGTGCTGGGGACGGTGCCGGTTCGTCGCTCATCGCGCTCATCAAACCCGCGGTGTCCGCGGGCAACGTCGACCCGTATTCCCGGCTGGCGGAGATCCTGACGAACCGGATGTTCGGACTCGGCATCGCCGTCGTCCACATCGAGGCCATCGCCGAACGCAATGAGGCCCTGCTCGAGACGATCCTCGGCAGCGAACACGGCGGGCCCACGATCTCCGGAGCCATCGTCGTCGGCGGCGGTGCCGCCGGCGTGCTCGCAGGGATGCTCGCCGAACGCGGGCTGCCGCTCATCCGCATCTCGAATGCCCGCCACGACGACGGGATCTCGCGCATCTACCTCGACGCGACCGGCGGTATCGAAACCGCCGTGGCCCACCTCGTCCACCTCGGCCACAAACGCATCGGGCTCGCCGTGCTGCGCGATTCGGCTGCCCCGGCCCGCATCGCCGGATTCCGCAGATCGATGGCAGGGATCCTCCACATTCCCGCCACCCGTGATCAGGCCCCCGTCGTCGAGGCTGCCGGCGGAGCCATGGCCGGAGTCGCTGCCGCCGAGGAGCTGCTCGACCTGCGGTGCACCGCCGTCATCGCCTGCGCCCCGTCGCTGTCCTTCGGCATGCTCGAGGCCGCCCAGCGGCTGCGACTCGACGTTCCCAGGGACCTGTCCCTGCTCACGGTCGGCGACGTCCCCGATGCCGATGTCGTCCAACCGCCCCTGTCGCAGGTCGTCTACGACTGGGCGACCGTCGCGCAGTCGGCGATCGACGAGATCCGCGCGATGATCGCCGCCGGTGATGCGCGCGTGCACGTCGACTACACGGTCGACCCGGATCTCGTCCTCCGGGCCAGCGCCGTGCCCCCGCAGCGCCGCTGATCTCGGGTTTCGACCACAATCATCCTCGGCGAGGCGGTCCTGCCAAGACGTGGATCCGACCGGCGAGGCGGCCCGACCGCGGCCGTGGACGGTCTTCAATCGTGGACGGTGCGGAGGAAATCCGTGCGTTCGGCAACGAGGCGACCGAGCAGGTCGGCCACAGCCGCAGGGTCGGCGATCCGCCACGCAGCGCGAGTCTGCGCGGACCCGACCTTGACGGTCAGACCGGAGTCGAGGACGCGGGAGTCCGTGAGTTCGTCGAGTGCCGCGAAGGCGTCCTCATCGGTGACATCGTCGCCGATGTAGCCCATCGCCGTCGGTTCGCCGGCGCGGGCGAGCAGCCGGATGCCATCGCCTTTCGTCGCCTGTTTGACGGCGAGTTCCGTGATGTCGTGGCCTTCGATGACACGGATATCCGGGAACTCCTCGGCTACCTCGGTGGCGTGTTCATGGAGGGCCGCGGCGGCCTCGGGGGCGAGTCCTCGAGTGTGGACCGTCCGCGAATAGGGTTTGGACTCGATGAGGAAATCCGAGACACCGTCGGCATCGCCTGAGCCGTCGGCGCCCGGCAGCGTGTGTTCGAACGCGTCGAGATGAGCATCGATGGCGGCGAGTCTGTCCGCCTCGGCCGGAGCGAGCTCGGGAGACCGGCCCACTGCGGAGTCGGGATCGCGATCAGCGTAGGTGCCGAGTTCGGCCTCCGCGCCGTGCGAACCGATCAGCCACGCCGAGTCCGGCGCCTCGGACAGACGTCGCAGGGTCGCGATATCGCGTCCGGACACCAGTGCCACCCGAGTGCGCGGCAGCTCGGCAAGCGCCGCGATGGCCGAGGCCGATTCGGGGACCATCCGGGACGTCGACGGATCGTCTTGAAGAGGTGCGAGCACCCCATCGAAATCCAAGGCCAGCAGCAGCGATTCGGCGGTGGCGAGATCACGCAGGGCCACCTCGGCGGGGGTGGAGGGGGCAGGACCGAGCACGGTCGGCTTCGATGTCACTGTTCTTCTCCTAGCGGGCGGTGGAGATATCGTCTGTCCACTCGGCATCATCGGGTCGCTCGGCGCGATCTGACGGGGCCGCCGGCACGTCCGGCGGCGGTGCGGTCCGCTTCTTCTGCACCACGGGCTGTTCGGGGACGATGGCCTCGGGATTGTCCTTGATGTGCTCGAGCTCGGCGAGGAAGTTCTTCGACCACCGGCTCACGGTGTCGGTGGCGACCCTCTTGCGCATCTGCTTCATCCGGCGTGTGCGAGTCCTCTCGTCCATCTGCACAGCTTCGAGGATTCCCGCCTTGAGGTCGGCGATGTCGTGGGGATTGACCATCACCGCGCCCTTGAGCTGTTCGGCCGC
>NZ_JBQDYQ010000104.1:0-5323 GCF_052105255.1 Brevibacterium sp. | reverse complement strand
CACGGTCCCGATGGGTCGGGATCCTTTGGGCCCTCCCTTGGGCGCTCCGGATGGGCCTGGCGGTGTCTCTCCTGCCCTACGCCTGGACGAAGATCTTTCACGTTCAGATGGGTTACGCCGACTACGCCGATGCTCTTGTCCAATACGGCGAGATGAGCCCCATGGGACTGCTGTGGCGCTTCATGGCGTTCTCCCCGACCGTGCAGTTTCTGGCAGGCCTGGCTGAGCTGATCGCCGTCATCCTGCTGCTCTTCCGGCGCTCAGCCTGGCTCGGTGCACTCATCGCTGCTCTGGACATGAGCGTCGTCTTCCTGCTCAACCTGACGTTCGACGTGCCGGTCAAACAACTGTCCGGAGCGATGGCGCTGGTGGGTCTCATCCTTCTCATCCCCAATGTGCCTCGAGTCGTGCGATTCGCACTCGGGCGCAGCGTCGGACCTGCAGTCAGCGGCCTCATCAGGCGCAACCGGATCTTCGTCCAGATCACTCGCTGGGTATCCCCGATACTCGCCATCGTCGTCATCATCGGCAGCGGTCTGGCAACCGGTATCAGCCTGAGGTGGGGCAGCCCTGGAACTCCGGAGGAGATCTCAGGTGTCTACACTGTCACGGCGTCAGGCAAGACGACCCCGATCGAAGGCACCGACCACACGACCGCGGACATCACTCAGATCGCGTTCGGGCAGATCGGGTCCCGCAGCGGCAAGAGAATGAGCGTGCGGTATTCCGATGGTGACTTCCAGGACGGCGTCTACAGCGTCGACGGTCAATCGATCACAGTGGAGCTCTTTCCGGTCCGGAAAGGTGCTCAGGCGCCCGTTCGCGGTCCTTCCGGCACCATTGAATTTCGGTACTCGACGACCGGGGATGGGGAGTTCTCCCTGCGGACAGAAGACTCGGAACTGACACTGCACAACGATGACGAGCGACGTTCCCTCTTCGACCGCGACTTCCGATGGGGTCCCGAGGCACCCGTGAATCGCTGAAGGGCGATGAATGATTTGGGGCCCCGCCGATCGGCAGGGCCCCAAATCATCTGTCCAGGTTCCGGCAGATCAAGAGCTGCTTCAACGACCGAACAACTTCGAGAACAGGCCCTTCTTCTTCGGCTTGGCCTCCTTGCTCGGTTCTTCCTCGATCGGAGTCTCCGGCGCGACGGGTTCGACAGACCCGTCTGCACGCGGTCGTTCGTCTTCCGGCTGCTGCTGTCCGCGTGCGGCATCCGAAACCTCCGCCGCAGGCTCTGCGGCTTCGTCGGCCCGAGCCTCGGCCGCCGGGTTCGCCTCTGCTGCCGGCTGCTCGTCCGGCACGGACTTCGTGGGTGCAGTTTCCTCCGTTCGAGCAGGCGCCGGAGTTGCCGGGGCCGTCTCAGACTGTGCGGCAACATCGTTCGCGGCGGAAGCGGAAGCCGAATCCGGCGTACGGGGGGCGGCGGCCGCCTCGGCGGGGGTGCCCGTGGATCCCCCGGCGGCGGCGAACTGGTCGGCGGCCTCACCCGCCAAGGGAGCGTTCAGATCGCAGTTGGAGATGCGACGCTCATCGTCGAAAGACAGGTCAGCGGAGCCGTCGGCGAACAGCATCCGCAGCCCACCCCCGGGCAGCTCTGCCGTCGGAATGCCGCGTTTGGCGACGTATGCCTCGACAGCCGCCCGATGATCGGTCACCGTCGTCTGCGTCAGACCCTGCATGAGCGCGCGCACAGAGACCTTGACCTGCGGTGCGGGCAGGGCGACCTCGGCGGCATCGACGAGCAGCCATACCGTGGTCCCGGCACCGGCGGCGGCAGGATAGTGGGCCCACTTGTCGGTGGCCTCCTTCGACGCCAGGGTCAGGCGCAGTGCGAGCTCCTCATCGAGGGAGAGCTCCGGTGTCGTGAGCTCGGTGACATCCTCGGCGGCCCCGAACTTGCGCACCTCGTGGGAGAGCCCGACGACGGCATCGGGGAAGTCATTGACGTTCTCCCATCCCCACAGCCACGTCTTCTCCCTGCCTGACTCGGAACCGAGCAGATGTGGTCGGGCGCGCAGAACGCCACCGTCGGCCGACGTGAACGTCAGATGCGGGTCGGAGCTGAAGTCGACTTCCCACTCGGCGTCGGCGATGAGCGCACCGAAATGCGTCTGCACCTCCGTCGAGTAGAAGACGGCGCGATTGACCAGGTCCTGCAGAGTTGAGCTCATGGTTTCAAGCGTATGCGGGAGCGCCCGAGAATCGAGGAGGCACGCGGTGCGATGGCCGTGTCAGCGCCTCATAGTGGAGTAGATGTCTCAGCAGAACTGCGGGAATCATCGTCCGAACAGATACTTCGGGGACGAGAACTCATGTAAGGTAGTCTGTTGCGCTTCGCAACTCTCATGACTCCATCATCAGCCTTTCTTCACTCAGGACGTTCAACGTGGCCTTACTCCGCCTGTCCCTGAAATACGCCAAAAACTACTGGCCGTTCATCATTCTGGTCGTCATCCTGCAGTTGGCCTCGACCATCGCAGCACTGTACCTGCCCAGCCTCAACGCCCGGATCATCGACGAAGGAGTCGCCAAGGGCGATACCGACTTCATCTGGTCGACGGGTATGACGATGCTGCTCGTCTGCCTCGTGCAGGTCGTCACCGCGATCACCGCGATCTACTTCGGCGCCCGCACAGGGATGGGCGTCGGCCGCGACCTCCGCAGAGCGATCTACCGCCAGGTCGACGACCTGTCGATGCTCGAGGTCGGACGATTCGGCTCCGCCACCCTCATCACCCGCAACACCAACGACGTCCAACAGGTTCAGATGCTGGTGCTCATGACCCTGAACTTCATGGTCTCGACCCCGATCATGTGCATCGGCGGCATCATCATGGCCCTGCGAGAAGACGCCGGGCTGTCCTGGCTGGTGTGGGTGTCGGTGCCCGTCCTCTTCATCGTCGTCGCCATCCTCGTCTACCTCCTCATGCCGCTGTTCCGCCGCATGCAGGACCAGGTCGACGACATCAACGGCGTTCTGCGCGAACAGATCACCGGCATCCGCGTCATCCGCGCCTTCGTCCGCGAGCCCTTTGAGACCGACCGGTACGCAGACGCCAACCGTGCCCTGACCGAAACCTCGGTCAAGGTCGGCAACCTGTTCGTGCTCATGTTCCCCGCCATCATGATGATCCTCCACCTCGCGACCGCAGCCGTCCTGTGGTTCGGCGGCCACCGCGTCGACGCCGGACAGATGGAAGTGGGATCGCTGACCGCGTTCCTGCAGTACCTGCTGCAGATCCTCGTAGCAGTGATGATGGGCGTATTCATGATGATGATGATTCCGCGCGCCGTCGTCTGCGCCGAACGCATCGCAGAGATTCTCGACACCCGCAGCACGATGACCAACCCGAGCGGTGTCGCGGAGCTGCCCGGTCGCGGCGAGCTCGAATTCCGCAACGTCACCTTCGGATATCCCGGCGCCGAGGTGCCTGTGCTCGAGGGACTGACCTTCACAGCCCAGCCCGGAACGACGACCGCGATCATCGGCTCGACCGGCTCCGGCAAGTCCACGATCGTCAACCTCATCCCCAGACTCATCGACCCGCAGGCAGGCGAGATCCTCATCGACGGCACCCCCGTCACCGAGTTCAACCGCCACCAGCTGGCCCAGCTGATCGGTCTGGTCCCGCAGAAGCCGTACCTGTTCTCCGGCACGATCGCCTCGAACCTGCGCTTCGGCAATGAGGACGCCACCGATGACGAGCTGTGGGAGGCCCTGCGCATCGCTCAGGCCGACGACTTCGTGACCGAGAAAGAAGACAAGCTCTCAGAACGCGTCGCCCAGGGAGGCACGAACTACTCCGGTGGGCAGAGGCAGCGTCTGTGCATCGCCAGAGCCCTGACGGTGAAGCCGCAGATCTACGTCTTCGACGATTCGTTCTCCGCCCTCGACGTCGCCACCGATGCCCGCTTGCGAGCCGCCCTCGACGAATCGACGGGGGAGGCCACCGTCATCGTCGTCGCCCAGCGCGTATCGACTATCCGGGACGCCGATCAGATCATCGTCCTCGAAGCCGGGAAGATCGTCGGCCGCGGCACCCATGAGGAACTCGCCGAGGCGAACCCGACCTACCGCGAGATCATCGAATCCCAGCTGACCACGGAAGAGGTGAACTGACATGGCCGACAACACCTCAACCGAAACTGTGGTGGCGGGGGAAGACGAATACATCCCGAGGGGCGAGGAACTGGAGATGAGCGGAGGCACACCTCCGCGCAAGGCCAAGCACTTCTGGCCCTCGGTCAAACGGCTGTTCGGACTCATGGCCACGGAGAAGAAGGGCATGTTCTACGTCGTCGCCCTCGTCGTCGGCTCCGTGGTCCTCACCGTCATCGCTCCCAAGGTCCTCGGCAAGGCGATGGACGTCGTCTACTCCGGAGTCATCGGTGCCGGGCTGCCCGCAGGTGCGAACATCGACGACATCATCGCCGGGGCCCGCGCCGAAGGCCGCGACGACTTCGCCGATATGCTCGCCACCGCCGAGGTGGTGCCCGGGCAGGGAATCGACTTCACCGCCCTCGGGCAGATCATCATCGCCGTCCTGCTCATGTACCTCGTGGCCTCGATGCTCATGTGGGCGCAGGGGTATATCCTCAACGCCCTGGTCATGCGCGTGGTCTACCGACTGCGTGAGGACATCGAACGCAAGATCAACCGGCTGCCGCTGCGCTACTTCGACACGAGGCAGCGCGGCGACGTGATGTCGCGAGTGACCAACGACGTCGACAACATCCAGCAGGCCCTGCAGCAGGCGTTCTCGCAGCTCGTGCAGTCGGCGCTGACGATCATCGGCATCGGCGTGATGATGTTCATCGTGTCCTGGCAGCTCGCACTGCTGGCGCTCATCGCTCTGCCGCTGTCGGCGATCATCGCCGGTGTGATCGGCGCCCGTTCGCAGAAGCTGTTCAAGGCGCAGTGGAAGCACACCGGTGAGGTCAACGGACACGTCGAAGAGTCATTCTCCGGTCTTGAGATCGTCAGGGCCTTCGGTCGTGACGAGGTCATGCTCGAGGAGTTCGACCGTCGCAACGAATCGCTGTACAAGGCTTCGGCAGGAGCACAGTTCGTCTCCGGCATGATCATGCCCTCGATGCAGTTCGTGTCCTACCTCAGCTATGTCCTCATCGCCGTCGCCGGCGGCCTCAAGGTGGCGACGGGACAGATGACGCTCGGTGATGCGACCGCGTTCATCCAATACTCGCGCGAGTTCTCGCAGCCGATCTCCGAAATGGCCGGTGTCGCGAATATGCTCCAGTCCGGTGTCGCCTCGGCGGAGCGGACCTTCGAACTGCTCGACGCCGAGGAGGAGGA
>NZ_JBQDYQ010000103.1:0-5375 GCF_052105255.1 Brevibacterium sp. | reverse complement strand
ATGGCCGGATCGAGATCGTCGCTGATGATGCCCGTCGAGATGGTGTAGCCGTCGAGTCCGATCATCAGGTTGAAGATGGTCGCACGGTCAGAGACCCGGATCTCCTGCTTGCTCGACAGGGTGGAGAGAATCTCCTCGGCGAAGGAGAACGAGTTGTTCGCCCCCTGGTCGAAAGTGAGCCGCGGCAGGGCGGCGAGATCGTCAAGGGTGACGCGGTGGCGGGAGGCAAGCGGGTTCGTACGAGAGATGAAGATGTGCGGGGAGGCGAGGAAGAGCGGGTGGAACGCAAGCCCGGAGTCTCGCAGCAGTTTGTCGATGACCTTCCTGTTGAAATCGTTGCGATAGAGGATGCCGAGCTCACTGCGGAGCGTGCGAACGTCTTCGATGATGTCCCAGGTACGCGTCTCTCGCAGCGAGAACTCGTACTCGGCGGCATCGCTGGACTTGACCATCCGAACGAAAGCATCGACGACGAACGAGTAGTGCTGCGCCGAGACTCCGAGCAGACGCCGTGACGGTGGGCGCCCTAAGTAGTGCTGTTCGAGCAGTTCCACCTGTTCGATGACCTGCCGGGCATAGCCGAGGAACTCCACACCGTCGGCAGTCAAAGTCACCCCGCGAGCGGATCGGATGAGCAGAGCGCGATCCACACGAGTCTCCAGGTCCTTCATCGCGGCAGACATGGTCGGCTGGGAGACATAGAGAAGATCGGCGGCGGCGGTGATCGACCCCTCCGAGGCGACCTCGATGAAGTACTGGAGTTGCAGCAGCGTGACGCTCTTCAGACCTCGAGACATAGTCCAAGGCTATAGGAATCCATAGTTCCCCCGAGTTACCTGATGACCGCCGGGGACGGGCAGGATGGATCACAGACATGCAAGCGACCACAACCGGCCGAACACCCACCGAATTGGACGTCCATGACACCTGAGTTCTCATACAGCATCACCACGACTCGATTCGACGAGGACTACTCGCCATCGGAGAGCACCCGAGCGACGACGAACTTCGCCAACCTCGCCAGGGGCGAGAACCGTCGGCAGAACCTCCGCACTGCTCTGAGCATCATCAATCGCCGCTTCAACGAACTCGCGTCCTGGGACAATCCCGACCGGGATCGCTATGACCTCGAACTCGACATCGTCTCCGGAGGACTTCACTTCACCACCGGCGGCCGGGAACAGGAGTTCCCCCTGCTCGAAGTCCTGGATATCCAGATCATCGACAGACTGACGGGAAAACATCACCCCGGGATCGTGGGGAACAACTTCTCGTCCTTCGTCCGCGATTTCGATTTCAGCGTGCGGCTGCCGGCTGCCAATGAGGCCGCAACCGAGTTCACGGTCCCCGATGACTTCGGTGATCTGCATGGCAAACTGTTCCAACACTTCCTCGATTCTGCTGTCTATCGGGAACGATTCCAGACAGCACCCGTGATCTGCATCAGCGTGTCCACGAGCAAGTCGTACCGTCGGACAGACAATCACCACCCGATTCTCGGGTTCGAATACCAGCAGGACGACTACTCGCTGACAGATGACTACTTCGCGAAGATGGGACTCCAGGTGAGGTACTTCATGCCGCCGGGCAGCGTCGCACCGCTGGCCTTCTACCATCGCGGCAACCTCCTCGGCGACTATTCCGATCTGGCGCTCATCGGCACGATCAGCACGATGGAGACTTTCCAGAAGATCTATCGGCCCGAGATCTACAACGCGAATACCGCCGCCGGAGAGATCTACCGGCCGACGCTGGACCGGCACGACTTCTCGCAGATGCCTGTCTCATATGATCGCGTCGAACGCAGCCAGCTCGGCATCAGACAGGGGAAGTTCACGGAGGAGTTCTTCGTCAACCCGCACCGAGAGATGCTCGAGCAGTGGGCGTCCGACCGGCCCGTCCCAGTCGCATGACCTCAGGAGAAGAAACGATGACTCAGCCGCTGTTGCCCACCTCAATCGTCGGCAGCCTGCCGAAGCCGTCCTGGCTCGCGCAGCCCGAAACCCTCTGGTCCCCTTGGAACCTCCAGGGCGATGCCTTGGCCGAGGGCAGGTACGATGCTCTGCGCATCTCGACTCATGAGCAGACCAACCGAAGCATCGACATCATCAGCGACGGAGAGCAGACCCGGCAACATTTCGTAACGACGTTCATCGAGCATCTCAGCGGAGTCGATTTCGAGAAGCGGAAGACGGTTCGAATCCGCGATCGCTACGACGCAAGCGTACCCACAGTCGTCAGCGCCGTGAGCCGCGAGAAACCGGTCTTCGTCGACGATGCGAAGTTCCTCCGCCAGCAGACCGATCAGCCGATCAAGTGGGCACTGCCGGGACCGATGACGATGATCGACACACTCTATGACGACCACTACAAGAGCCGCGAGAAGCTGGCCTGGGAATTCGCCACGGTCCTCAATCAGGAGGCAAAGGACCTGGAGGCGGCGGGGGTGGACATCATCCAGTTCGACGAGCCCGCATTCAATGTCTTCTTCGAGGAGATGAAGGACTGGGGAGTCGCCGCGCTCGAACGGGCAGCGGAAGGTCTGCGCGCCGAGACCGCAGTGCATATCTGCTATGGCTATGGGATCAAGGCGAACAACGACTGGAAAACGACCCTCGGGTCCGAGTGGCGCCAGTACGAGGAATCGTTCCCTCTCCTGCAGCGCTCGAGCCTCGACATCGTCTCGCTCGAATGCCACAACTCCCATGTCCCGATGGACCTCATCGAACTGATCCGCGGCAAGAAGGTCATGCTCGGCGCCATCGACGTGGCAAATGACACCATCGAGATACCGGAGGAGGTCGCCGCCACTGTGCGCAAGGCACTGAAGTTCGCCGACGCGGACAAGCTCATTCCGAGCACGAACTGCGGCATGGCCCCCTTCGCGCGCGACGTCGCCCTCGCGAAGATGAGCGCCTTGAGCGCGGGAACAGCGATCGTCCGCGAGGAGCTGGTTTCGACAGGGGTCTGACCGCCGCCGCACTCCATCCGCACATATCCCGAGCCGTCGGGCCTCTCCGCGGCGATTAGGGCGTTCTGAGCCCGGGAAGCACAGTGACAGCTCGAGCTGACGTTGCCACAGTGCACCAGCCTCTGCCGCAGACGCCGGGCAGAACGGAGAGCGCCCACCTATCAGCGCTTGCCTCAGACGTTGAAGCGGAACCTTCGGCAGAGGCTGCGCCCTTGGTCAGGGTCACAGCATTTCTAGTGGTCGCGGTCCGCTCGGGGGCTGAAACGCACGGTCCAGAGCATCCAGGTCTTCGCGGGTCAGCTCCACGTCCAGTGCTGTGGCGTTGTCTCGCACGTGCTGCGGGCTGCTCGCTTTGGGGATCGTGCAGAGCGAGTCGCGGCGCAGCACCCAGGCGATGGCGGCCGCCGCGGCGCTGACGCTGTGACGCGCCGCGACGTCGTTCAGCGACGTGTCGTGAAGGATGCGGCCCTGCTCGATCGGCGAATACGCCATGACCGGCAGCTGGTGGTCGGCGCACCACGGCAGGAGGTCGTACTCCGGTCCTCGCCGCGACAGGTTGTACAGCACCTGATCCGTGGCCAGCCCGCTGCTGCCCGGCACGTCCTGCAGGTCAGCGAGGGCCCGGTGGTCGAAGTTGCTGACGCCCCAGTATCGGATTTTCCCGTCCTCGACGAGCTGTTGGAAGGCCGCGACGGTGTCCTGCAGCGGGTACCTGCCCTGCCAGTGCAGCAGGTAGAGATCGATCCGATCGGTGCCCAGGCGTTTCAGGCTGCGTTCGCAGGCCGCAATCGTGCCGGAACGGGAGGCGTGGGACGGAAGGACCTTGCTGACCACGAATGCCTCGTCGCGGCGACCCGCCAATGCTTCACCGACCACCTCCTCCGCGCCGCCGTCGGCGTACATCTCGGCGGTGTCGACCAGCGTCATGCCCAGCTCGAGGCCGGCGTGCAGCGCGGCGACCTCGTCGCCGCGGCGGCCGGGGTCCTCACCCCAGCCCCAGGTGCCCTGGCCCAGCACAGGGATGGACTCCCCGCTCGGCAGCGTTATCCGTCGCATCCGCGATCACTTCCTTCTGGTTGTCCTGAGGTGGGACGTGGGCTGAGATCCTCGAAGGGCCAGCGCGTCCGCGACCGGTGCTGGCTTACTGCGTGGGTCATCGGTCGAGTTGGAAGACGGCCCGGACGCAGCCGTGCTGCTTGTTCTTGGTACCGAGGTGCCGGGTGTCGAGCTGCTAGTCAGCCCCGCCTGCGCCATGTGGCGTACCGGGCTGCTCACGAGCAGTTTCCGGCGTCGGTTGGACTAAACAATACTCCCACGGCGGAACAAAAAGAAGAGATCATCGGGTGAGCGGCTGGTGGCCAGGTTCCCGTCTCGGGCCGCCTCTTGGTCCACCACGTTCGCGCCGGTGTTGCGCAGGTCGGTGCGGATGCTGGGGAATGGGGTCAGGGTCCAGCCGGTCACGAGACGTTATGGCCCTGCCCGGACTGCCCGACCACCCCGCCTTACGACCCCGCTCGCCAGTACTGGGGCCCCGCGCGATGCTCGGCGGGCCGCAGACCTCGTTCCTGCTGCCCGCGCCAACCGAACCCGGCGGCTACCTGCGCGTCATGGCTCTGGGCATGCCTCAAGACGCTCCCCGCCACCTGAGCCCGGTCGTCGTGCTCTCACCCTGCGAGGACCTACACGGGCTAGCCCACCGCGAGCTCGAGGTTCTCGGCGTGCTGATCGCCTGTCGAGGGGTATCGAACATTTCACAGGACACGCGGCGAACTCTTCGCCGAACCGGATGATCAGCGGGGTCTGCGAAGAATAGTCCTCGCCCGCTGGCGGGTGCCGTCGTCGCCGGTCAGTGCATCTGGGACGGCTCCAGGTCGATGCGCACCTCGACCAGCTTGTAACCGTAGAATTCGTCGGCGGAGTTCCTGTTGCGGTTGCTCAACGCCTCATTGCGAGGCATGTTCTTCTCCTCTCCGCCGTGCTACAGAAGTGCTACCAGACGGCGTGTCGCTACGTGATTCTGTAGCACGAATTAGGCCTCTGACCTGGGGTTTAGACATTGAAGCGGAACTCGACGACGTTCGGTAGCCGAATAACCTTTGACGTAGATTGACTCCACGAGTGCTGAGCCTCGGCGGGCCGCCGTCTACCTGCGGATCTCTCAGTATCACGAGAACCGTCGCCTGGGCGTGGACCGCCACAGGGAGGACGCCGAGGCGCTCATCAAGGCTAGAGAATGGACTCCAGCAGGGGTCTACGAGGACAACGACATCTCCGGCAATGGAGTTCTCCGATGGCGCCATCGCCCCCGCCCTGCTGGGCGAGGACCTGACGGCGGGCCCCACACGACCCCGGCGGGCACGCGCCTGCCGGCCGCGCGGTGGGCAATCGCGGCGGCGCCGGCCGG
>NZ_JBQDYQ010000102.1:0-5579 GCF_052105255.1 Brevibacterium sp. | reverse complement strand
TCCCGACGCAGTGTCCGACGTCGAAACCGATCATCCCCATATTCTGTTACCAAAAGTGATCAGCTGTGTCATCCGCCGAAGCGGCTGCTGGCGCCGATCAGGTACTCCAGCATACTCCTACAACGCACACCGAGCCAATTGCATTCCCTGAACTCCGCGAATATGTGACCGGGCGTGCTCGGATACGCTCGGACCGCCTCGGCGAAGGAGCCGAGAGACGATGGTGATGGCGGGGATCTCACCCGCCATCGACCAGCCCTTACAGGTATTGCTTGGACTTCATGGCGCGTTCGGCTTCGCGTTTGTCCTGCGCTTCGCGCAGTGCCTGTCGCTTATCCCATTCGCGCTTGCCGCGGGCCAAGGCGATCTCGACCTTGACGCGTGAACCGTCGAAGTACAGCTCCAGCGGGACCAGGGTCCGGCCGGATTCCTTGACCTTCTGCGAGATCTTGAGGATCTCCTCGCGGTGGAGCAGCAGCTTACGACGACGGCGGGCCGAGTGGTTCGTCCATGTCCCCTGCAGGTATTCGGGAATGTAGACGTTCTCCAGCCAGGCCTCATTCTGGAAGATGAGGGCGAAGCCGTCGGTGAGCGAGGCTCGACCTTCGCGCAGCGATTTCACCTCGGTGCCGGTGAGTACGAGCCCGGCCTCCCACGTGTCTTCGATGTGATAGTCGTGGCGCGCCCTGCGGTTCCTCGCAATGACTTTCTTGCCTGTGTCCTTCGGCATGACCGGCCTCCTCTCTGCTCCCGATTCTGCTTCCGATCACCTGTGCACGCGTTTGCGGGCACAGCCATCCATTCTATCCCATCGGCCACCTTCCGCACGCCCGTCCCCTCCCAGAACTACCTGACGGCGGCTGAGCAACCTCGCGCGAGGTTGCTGCGCCGCCGTCAGGTAGCAATTAGAAGATGAAGGGTTTGGGATCGACGTAGGTGCCGTTCTTCATGATCTCGAAGTGCAGGTGGCAGCCGGTCGACGCGCCCGTCGTGCCGGAGTACGAGATGATGTCGCCCTTCTTGACCCTCTGCCCGTCGCGGACCTTGAGCTTCGTGTTGTGGTTGTAGGTCGACGCGATCGAATCGCCCTTGATCTTGCCGTGGGAGATGACAACGCGATTGCCGTAGCCGCCGGTCCAGCCGGAGGTGACGACGATCCCGTCGCCGGCCGCACGGATCGGGGTTCCGCAGGGGACACCGAAGTCCATTCCGGTGTGCAGCTTCCGTGCGCCTGTGATCGGGTGGACGCGGTATCCGAACGGCGACGTCGTCGGATATCCCTTGGCCGGGTTGGCCAGGTCTCCGTCACCGAAGACGAACTTGCCCTTCTTCTCCTGCTCCTTCTCCCATTCCCGGACTTTCTTGGCAAGACGATCCTGCTCGGCCTTCTCGTCGGCCAGCTGCTTCTCGGTTTTGGTTTTGTTGTCGGAGATGGTCTTCTCCGCATCGTCCTTCGCAGAGATGAGATCGTTGAGGCTGTCGGCCTTCTTCTTCGCATCGACCTGTGCGGCCTCCTTGGCCAGCACCGCCTCGGCGGCTTCGTCCTTGAGGTCGGAGATCTTCTCGGTCACGCCCGAAAGCCGCTTTTCGTTGTTCTTGTTCAGCGCCCGCTGTTCGGAGAGTTTGTCGATCGTGCGCTGCTGGGACCGCACTGCTGAGTCGACGCGGCCGATACCGCCGTCGGCACTCGTGCCTTCGGCCATCTGCAGAAGCATCGCCAGATCAGAGGTGATGCCCGAGTTCTGGTAAGCCTGCCGCCCGATGCGCGCGGCCGAGGTCTTGTGCTTGTCGATCTCCTCGGTGCCGGACTTGATCGTGTCCTTGAGGTCTTTCTGCGCATTCTCCGCCGAAGTCAGGCGCGCAGCCATGTCCTCATCCTTCTCGATCGCCTTCGCCAGCGCATCGTCGGCGGCCTTCGATTCAGCTTCGGCGTCCGGCAGCTTCTCCTGCGCGGCGTCGCGTTCGGCGATGACGCGGGCGAGTTCCTCGTCGAGGCCTTCGAACTCCTGCTGGAGTTCCTTGACGCGTTCGTCGACCTCGCCTTTGTCGTCGCGCGGGTCAGCCACCACCGAGGTGACCGGCATGATCACCGCCAATGCGGCGGCCGTGACGACGAGTCCGAGTCTGCGTCTCATCTCAGACCTTCGTGTACTTGTTGAGCGTGATCAGCGACGAGGCTCCGGCCATGAGCACACCGATGATGATGAGCACGGGGGTGATGAGGAGGACGTCCCAACCGGAGATGAGACTGAATCCCGTGGCCTGCGACTGCAACCAGCCGCTGACTCCGAAGTGGACGAGCAGTCCCAGGGCACCAGCGGACAGGGTCGCCCCGATGGCCGAGGCGATGACCCCCTCGAGCAGGAACGGCATCTGGATGAAGGTGTTCGACGCACCGACCAGTCGCATGATGCCGGTCTCCCTGCGTCTGGAGAACGCGGAGAGCCGGATGGTGGTGGCGATGAGCAGCATCGCGCACAGCAGCATGATGCCGGCGATCGCGATCGCCACGATGGTCGCGATGTTGAGCACCCCGAACAGTCGGTCGAGCAGCTGGTTCTGGTCGACGACCTCTTCGACCCCGGGAGTCGACGAGAACGTCTCCTTGATGATGTCGTACTTCTCGGCGTCCTTGAGTTTGACCCGGAAGGACTCGTTCATCTCGTCCTCGGGCACGGTGCCTTCGAGGCTGGTGCCCTTGAACTGCTCCTGAAAGTGTTCATAGGCCTCGCTCTTGTCCTCGAAGTAGACCTTGTCGACATAGGGTGCCAGATCGGAGCTTTCGAGTTCTGCCCGGATCTGATCCTTCTGGTCTCCAGTGACCTCACCGTCGACGCAGTTCGTCGCCTCCGAATCCGGTGGGCACAGGAACACGGAGACCTGCACGCGGTCGTACCAGAAGTCCTTCATCTGCCCGACCTGCATCTGCAGCAGGATCGCGGCACCGACGAAGAGCAGGGACACGAAGGTCACGAGCACAACGGAGATGACCATGGAGAAGTTCCGGCGCAGACCTGACCAGACTTCGGAGAGGATGAACCCGGCCCTCATGAGGCGACTCCGTAGGTGCCTTCTTCGACGTCGCGGACGATTTCGCCTTCGCGCAGTTCGATGACCCGCCGGCGCATCCGGTTGACGATCTCTCCGTCGTGGGTGGCCATGAGCACGGTGGTGCCGTTGCGGTTGATCTTCTCGAGAACGTTCATGATGTCGGCGCTTGTGGCCGGGTCGAGGTTGCCCGTCGGCTCGTCGGCCAGCAGGATTCCGGGTTTGTTGACCACGGCGCGGGCGATGGCCACACGCTGCTGCTCACCGCCGGAGAGCTCACTGGGATAGCGCTTCTCCTTGCCGGCCAGGCCCACGGTCTCGAGGACGTCGGGAACGAGAGTCGACATGGCCGCGCGGGATTTTCCGATCACCTGGAGGGCGAAGGCCACATTGGCGAACACGGTCTTGTTCGGCAGCAGGCGGAAGTCCTGGAACACGGTTCCGATCCCCCGCCGCAGGTAGGGCACCTTCCAGCTGGGCATCTTCACCACGGACTTTCCGGCGATGTGGATGCGTCCGGCGCTGGGGACCTCTTCACGCAGAATGAGTCGGATGACCGTGGACTTTCCCGATCCGGAGGCCCCGACGAGGAACACGAATTCCCCGCGGTCAGCCTCGAACGAGATGTCGTCGAGTGCCTTGCGGGAACGTGTGTCGTAGGACTTCGAAACGGAGTCGAATCTGATCAAGTCGGTCTTCAATCATGTTGCGGGTGGCTCGGCCGCTTCCACTGTACGTAACAGTTCCGTGATGTTCGCGGAGGCGGCCGGGCGTGTGGTGCGATCTGATGAAGTTCACAGTCGAGGCCGGCGGTCAGCCCGCGTGCCCGGAAATCCCAGGGAAGGGAATGTTGGTTTCGGCGGCGAAAATCAACAGTCTCTTCCCTGCAATTCGCGTTGCCCCGTCAGGGGAACCGTCACCGAGGCGGATGCGCACCGGATAGTCCGGTTGCCGACGGGCGGGCAGACCGGTGGCGGGCAGACCGGGAGAGGAGGCTGCCAGCGGCTCAGGCCTCGGCCTCTTCGGCCATCTCCTGTTCCTTGCGCCAGCGGATGCCGGCTTCGATGAGTCCGTCGAGGTCGCCGTCGAAGACCGCCGAGGGGTTGTTGACCTCGTAGCCGGTGCGCAGGTCCTTGACCATCTGGTACGGATGGGTGACGTAGGAGCGCATCTGATCGCCCCAGCTGGCCTTGATATCGCCGGCCAGCTCCTTCTTCTGCGCGGCCTCTTCCTGGCGTTTGAGGTCGAGCAGTCGCGACTGGAGGACACGCATCGCGGCCTCACGGTTCTGGATCTGGGACTTCTCGTTCTGCATGCTCACGACCACGCCAGTGGGGATGTGCGTGATGCGCACGGCCGAGTCGGTCGTGTTCACCGACTGCCCGCCGGGGCCCGAGGACCGGTAGACGTCGATGCGCAGATCGTTCTCATCGATCTCGACATGGTCGGTCGATTCGATGAGCGGGACCACCTCGACGGCCGCGAAGGAGGTCTGGCGGCGGCCCTGGTTGTCGAAGGGGCTGATCCGCACGAGGCGGTGGGTGCCGGCTTCGACCGACAGCGTGCCGTAGGCATAGGGCGCGTCGATCTGGATGGTCGCGGACTTGATGCCTGCACCTTCGGCATAGGAGGTGTCGAGCTCCTGAACCTTGTAGCCGCGGTTCTCTGCCCACCGGACGTACATGCGGGTGAGCATCTGCGCCCAGTCGGTCGCGTCGTCGCCGCCGGCGCCCGAGCGCACGGTCACAACGGCGGAGCGCTCGTCGTACTCGTGGCTGAGCAGGGTCGAGATCTCGAGTTCGGCCAGCTGATCGCGCAGCTTCCTGATGTCGCGGTCGGCTTCTTCGAGCGAGTCCGAGTCACCTTCGTCCTGGGACATCTCGACGAGCAGCTCGGCATCGTCGATGCGCTGCCCGAACTTCTCGAGCTTCTCCAGGGTGCCCTGCTTGTGCGAGAGCTTGGCCGAGATCTTCTGTGCCGAGTCGGGGTCGTCCCAGAATGTCGGCGACGACGCCTGCTCCGTGAGCTCGGCAACCTCGTCGCGCAGATTGTCCAGATCGGACACGTCGAGAATCGCTTTGTACGTCTGGCGGAGGTTGGCGATTTCAGAAGAGTAATCAGTGGAGGCCATAATGATGCGATTCTAGTGCATGCCCCCTCCCCACCCAGAACCGACGGATGCGCGCCGAGGCGGTACCGCCTCGGCGCGCATCGCACCATCCCCCGGTTGAGGTCAGGCGGGGACGAGTTCGGGCACGGTCGCCCAGGTGTCGGGGCCGAATACCTCGAAGTGGATATTGTCCTCGGGCACCTCGAGCGCATCGAGTCCGCGGCGCACGGCCTTCATGAATGGGGGCGGACCGCACAGGTACACCTGCGCGCCGACGGGGACGTCCACCTCGGCGAGGTCGATGAAGCCTTCATGGACGGTTTCACGCGTTCTTCTTGGCAGTTTCGACCGTACTCGGACCACGATGCCGAATTCTACGCATTGTAGAATATGAGATTCTTCGTACCAGCCGGAAGGCGAG
>NZ_JBQDYQ010000101.1:0-6466 GCF_052105255.1 Brevibacterium sp. | reverse complement strand
GCCAGCGACCCCTTCTATCCTGACGGATGATGGGGCTACTTAAAAGGTAACGGGGCCCGAGACCGGAGTTATGGAGGAGCCTCCGGGAAGCTCAGTGTGGAAGAGACCGGTGAGAGACCGGGACACTACCTCCTGCCCGCTCATCGTGTCCGAGCTCAAATTCGAGTGAGCCCCCGGACATCAAGCAGATCGGTGGATCAAGGATAAACACTCATCTGAATATCCTCGAGAACAACGAGGATATCAGGGAGTTGGAGAACATCAGTCGGAAGCGGGAATGGGCCGATGGCGATCGCAGCTTCGTCGACGAGGTCAAGTCGTGGAACGAATTCCTCTCCGATCCCGACGACTATGGGGACGATTGCGGACAGCACATGAGGTCGTTCAGGATCGACGATTGGGACCCGAGCAATCCCAAACACCTGGCCGCGAAGCTCCGGCATGCGGAAACCTGGCTGACCGAACACCGTGATATGGGAATTCGACAGTATGTCGCTGGTCTCAAGCGCCACGACGCTGCGTGAAACCGGCCCCGCATACAGAACTGGTATGGACTCAAAACGCACCGTGACCAACGAAGACTCAACTGATGCCGACGAAAGGCTCTTCAGCCCGAAAGAGCTCTCGCTTTATCTCGGCGTGACCACTGGCGCTCTCGCGCAAATGAGGCATATGGGCAATGGCCCCGAGTACATCAAGATCTCTTCGCGCTCGATCCGATACCGCCGCAGTGTCGTGGAGGCGTGGCTCGAGGCCCGCACGGCCGTACGCACTGACGACGAAAGCGTCATCGAACTCCACGGATGACTAGTCCGCTCGCCAAGTAGAATCCAATCGTTACGATTCGGCGCAAACAGTCGCGATCTACGTCGACGTAGCACGGGAGCTACAGCCCGAGTGATCCAGCAGATACACGCTTATAGCCAGCGAAACAAAGGACATCACCATGCCGCGCCCGGTGCTCAAGGTCGGGGAGCACACCCCACTCGTTTTCGCCATCGAAGAGATGGACACTGGCAACTGGTTGGCAGAATCGACTCGGCCACCCGGATACCGTGCCCCGCGGAAGGCACGATGGAAGGCCAAGTGCCAGTTCCAGACCGGCCGATCGTCCAAGCCGAAGCGGATCAGTGCGATTGGTGTGTCCAAAGCGAACGCCCGCCGCCGCCTCGAAGATCTCATTGACTCCTACTCGGAATCGATCGGTCGAACAACGGTCCGCGGCGACACCCTCGGATTCCGCATCGCGGGGTACATCTCCGACGTCGAAGCCGGCTTGATTCCGTCGATTCAAGCGGAGCGCAGCAAAGCTTCTTATCGTCAGATCGCGAATCAGATTCTCTTATCAGGTAGCGACTCGCAGATCGCCGAAATGCCGGTCAGTGAACTCACCACAGGTGATCTCAACCGAGAGATGCTGCGCCTCCATCATCTGGGCCACACCTCGAAGTTGCGGCACTGGAAAGCGATCATCAGGGCCGCATTGAACCGAGCGGTCAACGACGGAGCCATTCTGTTCAACCCGGCAGTGTCCCTGGAAGCCACTCCGCGAGCGAAGAACGCCAAGCCCAAGGTCCGCAAGAATGGTGCGGCGAGAGGCAAGCGGGATGTCCTGTCCGAAGAACAGGTTCAGCACCTACTCAAGACGGCCTCCAACGACTGGTCGGCTCCGAATACTGGAGCGTCCGACATTCTGCATATCAATGCGGCGATCGGAACGAGAATCAGTGAAATCACGTCAATCCAATGGCAAGACCTCACACTCTCGGATGACACTTCGGTGATACGTATCGTGGGGAAGCTTGTGCGAAAACGGGGCTCCGGGATGATGTGGGAAGACTTCGCGAAGTCCGACCTATCAGCACGGTCGATTCCACTTCCCGATGCGACGGCAGCCAACTTCAAGCGTCGATGGGCTGCACTACAGGACAAGGGGAGGTCCACCCCTGCCACCAAGACCGAGTCCACATACGTCTTCGCCTCGACAACCGGAACGCTGCCTGATTCGGACAACATGACCAAACGCCTGAGGCGCATCTTCGACCTCGCAGAGCTGAAGTCTGCGACCAACCACACGCTTCGTCGTACAGTTGAGAATCGCCTCATTCGGGCTGGTGTCCCGTTTGTCGACATCGAACTCATCATGGGTCACTCTCAGGCCGTTGCGCACCTCAGCTACTGGGACCGACAGAGCACGCCCTTCGGTGCATTGGAGGGAATGGTCGCCTACCCGCAGGCGGACTCGTGACCGCACGATGCAGAAAAGGACGCACTTGCTGCGTCGCTACAATAACTCTTCGACAGTATCGATCAACACTCGAACCTGTCACCAGCAAATTTGCACATATGAGGAAGCCGCAAGCTTACCGAGACAATTATCAGTTCCCATGTGACCACCTCGCGGACAAAGCGCGTGCAACTGCGAAACATAAAGCGCACTTAAAGCGCACTTCAGGATATTTCGAAGGATCCGCGCGGCGATCTACAAGCTCTTCACCTGCAATAACAGTGCCCCCGGTCGGACTTGAACCGACGACCAAGGAATTATGAGTTCCCTGCTCTAACCAGCTGAGCTACGGGGGCCAGCCGAGACAACATTAGCACCATCGGAGTCCGCTTCCCCATTCGGATCACACGTGCGTTCTGCAAAGCCGGGACACCCGGACTCGCGCTGCTCAGGCCCGCAGCCTCGCCGTTGCGGTGAGAGGTGCGACGCGAGTGAGAACGCTGCGTGCGGCGTCGACGCATGTGTACCGGTCGGTCGTGATGTAGACATCGAAGACGGTCTGTCCGTCGCTGCCCGGATCACTGCGTTTCGACGCCGCAACCATGCCCGACCAGTCCGGTCCGACGACCACGACACCGTGTTCGTTGCGAATGGGATCGGACGCATCGACGAGCCCGGTGCGCACTCCGGGAATCGGTGGACCGTCGAAGCCGCCGGAGAACATCGCGGTCAGCCCAACGGTGTCACGGATCTTCTCGTACCGCAGCCGTGTCGCCTCGGAGAACTCGGCGTCCTCCCCGAACACGCCGAGAGTGATGGTCGCAGTTCCCGACGCCAGAGCGCGCTCTTCCAGGGCGGCGATCTGGGCGACGAGGAGCTCGCGGTTCATCACCAGCGGCTCACGCCGGAGCCCCTGAGAGATCGAATACGGTGTGCCCAATGCCGGAAGGTTGCGTGAGTAGTGGGAGACGAGAGCGTCCTCGTTCGGTTCGGAGAACGGCTGCGGCTGTTTCGTGGCCTCACCGAAATAGCGCCCCGACATGAATCGTGCCCCCAGGGCACGCACCCGGTCGAGGTCGTCCTCGGTCTCGACACCGTCGGCGAGGATGACCGCACCGGTGCGCTCGACATGCGCGTGGAGAAGACGGTTGAGTTCTGCGAGATGAGAGTCGCAGTCGATGCGCAGAACGTCCGGGTGGAGTCCGACGACAGAAGGGTTCACCAGCGGGACGAAGGCGGTGCTGCGCAGGTCGGCACCCACGGAAGACATGCCGACTCCCCATCCCATGGCGCGTGCCGAGCGCACCGAACGCAGTACCGAGGCCGGGGACGAGGCAACGCGGTTGGCGTCGAGCTGGAGGATCACCGACCGATCGGGTTCCCCAGCACGGTCCTCGAGGGTGGCGAAGGATTCGGCTTCGGCGTGGAGGAACAGGCGGTTGGACTTCGGCAGTCCTGCGCCTTCGGCAGTGCGCAGCGCCGAATCCCGCAGGGAGGCGTCGATATCACCGGTGATCGTCGAGGCGCGCATGGCGTGGCGCAGGTTCTCCGATTCGGCACGTCCCAGTTCAGGATCACCCGTGGGAGCCTGCAGGATCTGATGGCCGACCCGTTGGAAGGTCAATACGTCGACGACGGGGGCGAAATAGGTTTCGATCCCGCCCGAGCGCACGAGCTCTTCGAGCGCAAGCTCGTCTTCGGGTACGGCCTCGACCACTGTGTTTCCTTCCATCGGCTGATGTGCGTTCACAGTCTTCCACATTCGGACACAGCGGATTGTTTAAAATTCGTAACATTATTGCGCTGACAGCTGATGCTGACCTTGCCGACCGGGTGTGCCGCGAACGGTTCCTCACGCTCGGCGGCGGCCGCCTCGGCGAACTTCGATGAGGCCGACGACTCCGGCGAGGATGACGATGACGGCGATCGCGACGAAAGCTCCCATCATTGCCCAATGCCAATTGCTCACCGCAGTGATCGAGAACGCCAGAGCGGTCATGATCGCCAATCCCATCGAGGTGCCGATGCGCTGCCCTGTCTGGAGCACGCCCCCGGAGGATCCGGCGTAGCGCAGGGGAACCTCCTGCAGGGTCAGGGTCTGATTGGGGCTGATGACCATGCCCTGAGCGGTGCCGATGAAAGCCAGGGTGAGCAGCATCCACCATTCGCTGCCGAAGCCTCGGGACAGCAGTGCGACGACGCCGATGGTGGCCAGGAGACCGACGAGGCACAGCGCGATCCCCCAGACGACGAGGCGGCGCCCGATCTGGAAGACGAACCGTCCGGACACATCCGCTGAGACCGCCGAACACAGCGCCGCCGGCAGACCGATCATTCCCGCGGCCAGGGCCGTATGCCCCAGACCCTGCTGCATGTAGATGGCGACGAGAACCCAGACGCTGGTCACGCCGAGGAAGTAGAGGGCGATGATGATCGCCCCGTTGCTGAAGCTGCGGATGCGGAAGAGATCGAGGTCGACCATGGGAGGGCGACCCTGACGCGCATAGCGACGTTCCCACCATGCCCACACCCAGATCACGCCGATTCCGAGCGGCAGCGACAGCCAGACGAACCAGCCCAGCGATGATTCGACGAAGGGCAGGAGGATGAGCAGGACGCCGACGCCGAGGAGGATGACTCCCACGGGGTCGAGATCCCTGCCGCCTTCGACGTCCTTCGCGTCCTCATCGACGGCAGGTCGCCATGCGCCGACAGGCAGCCAGACCCGGGCGAGGACGAGAGAGGCGATCGCGAAGGGCACATTGACCAGGAAGGTCGCCCTCCAGCCGAGGTCGCTGCCGAACAGTGCGATGAGGGCGCCGCCGAGCACCGGGCCGATCGCCACCGACAGGCCCACGGTGGTGCCCATCAGCCCGAAGGCACGACCGCGCGGCGCACCCTGGAAATACTGCTGCAGCAGGCCCACGACCTGCGGGTTGAGGAATCCCGAGCCCAACCCCATAATCACGCGGGAGATATTGAGCGTCAGCGGGTCCGGGGCGATTCCTGCGACCAGCGAGGAGAGCCCGAAGAGACCGACGCCGATGACGAACAGCTGGCCGCGCCCGAAGACGTCTCCTGCCCGTCCGGCGGCGACGAGAACGACGCCGAAAGACAGCGCATACCCGGTGAGCACCCATTGCAGGGCCGAGGTGGAGGCGTCGATGCCGGCGGCGATGGACGGCAGAACCACATTGATGCTCGAGACCGACAGCAGGGACATGAAGAGGGGGACGAGGCCGATGATGAGGATGCGCTTCTGCGTCTGCGTCATCGTCGTGCTCTCGCTCACTCAGTCTCCCCTGATGGTGACATGTCCCTTATGGTCATTCGTCTCCGATTGGTCACATCTTACGTTCGCAGCTGGTCCTACGACGGTACCCTTCAGCGCGCACCGGCAGGCACCCATCCGAGAGCCGGTGCGACATGCTCTGCGAAGGACTCGAGGAGGTGCAGGTTGTAGTCGACGCCGAGTTGGCTGGGGATCGTGAGCATAAGGGTGTCGGCGGCCCGGATGGCCGCATCGGCCTGGAGCTCCTCGATCAGCTTGTCCGGTTCACCCGCGAAGGTACGGCCGAACGTCGAGCGTGTGTCGTCGATAATGCCGATCTGATCAGCCTGGCCGGCCCCACGCCGACCGAAGTAGAGGTCGTCGAGGTCGGTGGTGATCGGGAAGATGCTGCGGCTGACGGACACTCTCGGAGTCCATTCGTGCCCCGCAGCGGTCCATGCTTGACGGTACTTGGCAATCTGTTCGGCCTGCAGGTCTCCGAATGCGGCGCCTGTCGCCTCGGTAAGCAGGGTCGAACTCATCAGATTGACACCCTGCTGTGCCGCCCATTCGGCGGTGGAGGCAGATCCAGCTCCCCACCAGATGCGTCGATCGAGTCCGGGGGAATGCGGTTCGATGCGCAGACGCTTCCCGGGACCGAACTGCTGCGGATCGGCCGGGGCAAGTTCCTCGCCGCGGACGGCCCGGAGGAACCGATCGAACTTCTCTCTGGCCATGTTCGCAGCCTTCGGCTCGGTCGGATCGTCGTAGCCGAAGGCTTCCCAGCCGCGCAGGGCCGGCTCCGGGGATCCGCGACTGATGCCCAACGCCACTCGCTGGTCGGAGAGCAGATCAAGGGCGGCGGCCTCCTCGGCGAGGTAAAGGGGCTCTTCATAGATAGGGCGGTGGGGAGGAGTTGAATCCGGCGTCGATGACAACGGGACCCTGGGTGCAATGATGTAGGTGTT
>NZ_JBQDYQ010000100.1:0-6479 GCF_052105255.1 Brevibacterium sp. | reverse complement strand
CGGACGATGAGCGCACCGCGGTCACCGGCCCACGCGAATTCGAGCCGGCGCACCCCCGGCGCATGCAGTTCCGCGATGTCGAGCTCGTGCAGGGGCCCGGCGGCCAGGGGCGGCGTGGTCACGGGGATGACCGCGTGCGACCTGGGGGCGAGCATTCCGGCGCGACCCTTATCGTCGACGGCCAGCTGCACGCGCGTGCGCCAGTCGGCGCCGTCGGTCTCACCCGGCGCGGGAAGCACCTCGGGGTCGGCGTCGATGTGGCCGATGCGCTTGAGCTGGTCGCGAAGCACCTCGGCTTTGAGCGTACGGGAGTGGGCGAGGTCGACATGGGAGAATTCCATGCCGCCGAATCCGGCCGACCCCGGCACGGGCCGTCCACCGTTGCCCGCAGCGGCTCCCGCACCGGGGACGTCGGCCGAGTCGCCGGGGACGTAGTCGAGGCGACGGTCGGGCACGCGATGGGCAGAGGCCTCGATCACCTCGGTGACGGTCGCACGGAGGAATCGGGCGGGCGGTCCCGCCTCGGTGCGAACTCGGACCTTCTCACCGGGCAGGGCTCCGGTGACGAAGACGACCTGGCCATCGTGGCGGGCGATGGTGGTGCCGCCGGCCGCCGGTGCCTCGATGTCGAGGGTGAGTTCCCGGGCGGGAACCGAGGTGTCGCTCATGCGTGTTCTAAGCCTGTCTGTACAGCGAGGTGTCGGCATCGGGGCCGTCTCCGCCGTACTGTCGGGAGAAGGATTTCAGTCGCCAGGGCACGGAAACCACGACGACGTTGGGCACCAGCAGCAGTCGGGTGCGCAGCTTGAGCGCCACCTGGTTGTGCAGGAAGTGCTCCCACCAGCGGCCGACGACGAACTGCGGGATGTAGACGATGACGAGGTCTCTGGGCGATCTGCGGCGGATGGCGAGGATATGGGCGAGCATCGGGCGGACGAGTTCGCGGTACGGCGAGCCGAGCACCGTCAGCGGCACCGGCAGCTCCATCTCGTTCCACCTCTTCTGCAGACCGGCCGCGGCCTCCTCGTCCACGGCGACGGTGACGGCTTCGAGCTGGCTCGACCGGGTCACCCGAGCGTAGGACAGCGCCCGCATCGTCGGTTTGTCGATTTCGCTGACGACGACGATGGCGTGGGTGTTCGACGGGATCGTCCGCGAGTTCACATCAGCGTCGGGGGCGAGCTCGCGGGCCACGCGCGAATAGTGACGGTGGATGGCCCCCATGACGAGGTAGAGCCCGGCCATGGCGGCGACGGCCAGCCAGGCTCCGGCGAGGAACTTCGAGACGATGACGACGATGAGGACACCGGCGGCGAGCACACAGCCGACGGCGTTGACGACCCGGTTGAGGTGCATCCGCATCCGAGTCTTCGAGTCGATGACCAGGCGCAGGCGTTTGCGCCAGTGCAGGACCATTCCCGCTTGGCCGAGGACGAAACTGACGAAGACCCCGACGAGGTAGAGCTGGATGAGCACCGTCGCCGACGCGGAGGTGGCGATGACGAGGACGATCGCCGCCGCGGCCAGCAGCAGGATGCCGTTGGAGAAGGTGAGGCGGTCGCCCTTCGTCGCCAGCTGCCGCGGCAGGAATTCGTCGCGGGCCAGTCGGGAGGCCAGTCCGGGGAAGCCCTCGACCGCGGTGTTCGCCGCAGCGATGAGCACGAGCGCGGTGATGAGCACGACGATGAAGAACATCGCCGGAGCGTTGTCGAAGATCGCGTGCGCGAGCTGCGCGAGGACGGGTTCCTGTTCGTATTCGGCGCTGACCGGGCTGCCGTCTGCGCGGACGAGGTAGAGATGCGGGTCGTCGACGTATTTGATGCCGGTGACCGATGCCAGATAGGTCAGCCCCGTGAGCATGAGGGCCGCGAGCAGTCCTGACAGCAGCAGGGTGTTGCCGGCGTTCTTGCCGCGCGGCTTCTTGAACGCCGGTACCGCTGTGGCCACGGTCTGCACTCCGGCCAGAGCGACTGCGCCGGAGGAGAAGGCGCGGAGGACGATGAGGACGGTGGCCAGGCCGAGAGTCGCCTGATCGCCGATGTTGCTGTGCACGACCGTGTAGTCCGCGGTCTCGGCGTGCGGGGTGTCGCCGAGTCCGACCCGGATGAGACCGACCGACATCGTCAGGAACACCGCACCCAGGAACAGGTAGGTCGGCACGGCCAGCAGCATCGGAGTGGCTCGCGAGCCGCGCAGACCGGCGAAGCAGATGAGCAGGATGCCGACGATGGCCACGGGCACACGGTAGGGCGCGAGCATCGGGAAGGCCGTGGTGATATAGGCGGCGAAGACCGTCATCGACACAGCCAGGGTGAGCACGTAGTCGACGAGGAGAGCCGCGGCCACGACGAGACCGGCCCCCGAGCCGAGATTCTTCGAGGCCACCTCGTAGTCGCCCCCGCCCGAGGGGTACGCACGCACGTTGATGCGGTAGCAGGCGACGATCACGAGGATGACGATGCCGACGGCCACACCGATCCAGGGGGCCACGGTCAGGGCCACGAGTGAGGTCAGTGATAGTGCCAGCAGGATCTCATCGGGCGCATAGGCCACCGATGAGAGCATGTCGGAGGCGAAGACGGGCATCGCGATGCGCTTCTTCAGCGCAGGCGCGCGCCTGTCCTCACTGCGGAAGGGCCGTCCAACGAGTAGTCTTTTGACGGCATCAGAAAAACTGCTGGCCACGGAAACCAATGGTAGATCACTGCGGGAAGGATTACCCATGCACTTCGTGATTATGGGCTGCGGCCGAGTCGGGGCGTCCCTGGCCAAGGCCCTTGATGCGAATGGGCACTCCGTCGCAGTCGTCGACCGGAATCCCGACGCGTTCCTCAAGCTCGGTCGGGATTTCAGCGGCTCGACGATCACGGGGGTCGGATTCGACCGGGAGACCCTGTCCCAGGCGAAGACCGCCGAAGCCTTCGCCTTCGCCGCCGTCTCGAGCGGTGACAATTCGAATATCCTCGCCGCGCGTGTCGCTCGCGAAACCTTCGGCGTGAGCAATGTCGCAGCCCGCATCTACGACCCGAACAGGGCGCAGGTCTTCGAACGGCTCGGCATCCCCACCGTGCCCACCGTGCGGTGGACGGCCGAGCAGGTGATGCGCAAGCTCGTCCCGCAGGGCTCGATCACCGAATACCGTGACCCCTCGGGCAGACTCGTCCTGGCGGAGGTGCATCTGGATCCGGGCTGGGTGGCGCGTCCGATCAAGGAGATCGAAACACGGACCAAGGCGCGGGTCGCCTATGTCACCCGTCTGTCCGAGGGCATCGTCGCCCATGATGATCTGCTCCTCCAGGACGGGGATCTCGTTCATCTCATGGCTCCGGTCGACCGCCTCGGCGAGATCGAACGGATCCTCGATCAGCCCGTGCGAACCGTGGAGGAAGAAGAATGAGAGTCATCATCGCCGGTGCCGGTTCCGTCGGACGCTCGGTGGCCAGGGAGCTGCTGGACAAGGACCATACGGTCCTCCTCATCGATCAGAGCAAGGAGGCGCTGGGGCATGAGCGCATTCCGGGCGCCGAATGGCTGCTTTCCGATGCGTGCGAGCTCGCCGGTCTCGCCGAGGCGGGACTGGAGGAGGCCGATGTCGTCGTGGCCGCGACAGGAGATGACAAGACCAACCTCGTGCTCTCCCTGCTGGCGAAGACCGAGTTCGGGGTGCCGCGGACTGTCTCGCGCGTGAACAACCCGAAGAACGAATGGCTCTTCGACGACAACTGGGGCGTCGATGTCGCCGTGTCGACTCCGCGCCTGATGACCGCCCTCGTGGAGGAAGCTGTGGAGGTCGGCGGATTGGTCCACCTCATGAGCTTCGAACGCGGTCAGGCAGGGCTGCTCGAGTTCACCGTGCACGAGAACGCCGAGCTCGTAGCCGAGCGCGTCGGCGGGATCACCTTCCCGCTCGATACCGTGCTGGTGGCGATCATCCGCAATTCGCGGGCGTTCGCCCCGAGCGCCGATGACGTCATTGAAGCCGGAGACGAACTGTTCTTCCTCTCCTCCCCCGATCAGGAGCCGGCGCTGCTCGCGCTGCTGCAGGAGACCGCGACAGCCGACGGGAACACCGGGGGCTGAGGCGGCTCAGTCATCCGCGAGCGTCCGCGACGACTCGGTGGTGGAGACCGTCTGGTGGCTGCAGACCGGTCAGTCCTCGGAGTCGTCGCGCGTCTGCACGAGTTCGTAGACGGGATTATGTGCGGTGAGCACTCCGTCCTTTCCGCAGAATCGTCCTTCCAAGACGATGAGGGATCCGGGACGGATCCCGCTGATCTCGCGACGTCCGAGGAATTGGGCGCGGGCTTCGCCGGTGCCGTCGGCCACGGTGACATCGAGCCTGGGACTGTCGGCGCTGCATGACTGGGTCGTCGCCGAGACGACTCCGGCGATGCGTGAGGTCTTTCGCGCCTCTAACTCTTCGACCGGGATGACACCGGGAATCTGACTGAGCAGGCGCAGATCGGCCCGAGCCTCGGCCTCACGGGATCCGAACTCGCGCACGAGGCGGGGAATAAGGTTCCGCATCGCCGCTCAGCGGACCTCTGTGATCTCAGGCCCGCGTTCGAAGGGGTTGAGCTCGTCTTCGTCCTTCTCCTCCGTCTCGCCCTGGTCGACCTGCGGGGCGGTCAGGGCGATGAGCTCGCGGGGAGCCATGGCCTCCTCACCGCGGTCGACGACGACTCCGCGGAAGAGTGCGGAGAGTTCGGCTCGCACCTCATCATCGGTCACGGCCTTGCCGGAGAACACGGCGCGGACGAACCAGCGTGGTCCGTCGATGCCGGCGAAGCGCATGGCGCGTTTGCCGGGACGACCGGATTCCGTCTTCGCCGGAACTTCGATGGCCAGTTCCCTGCCGAGCGAGGTGTGCAGCTCGGTCGATTCCCCGCCCTGTTTGGTCACGGACTCGGCGAGCTGACTGCGCACCGCATTCCACAGGCCCTCGGACCGTGGTGTCGCGAACGCCTGCAGCTGGATGCCTCCGCCGTCGTGGATGAGGGTCACTGCCAGCACACGCTGAGAATCATCGTCTGTGTCCAGGCGCACCTGCATTCCGTCGACGACGGGCACCTTGAGTGCGCCGAGGTCGAGGCGGTCATGTTCCGGATACTCCTCGGAGATGTCGAACGGGCCGTTGTCGGACCGGTCGAAGGGTGCTGACTTCTCCAGCAGCGCCTCTTCCTCGTCGATGTCGTCGGACTCGGCCGCGTCGTCGTCGGACTCGGCCGCGTCGATATCGGCGTCTTCGTCTGCGCTGTCGGCAGCCGCGGTGTCGGTGTCCTGGGCGTCGAGCTCATCGTCGTCGGTGAGTTCGTCGTCGGTGCGGACGTCGTCATCGGTCGTCGGTGTGGATTTCTTGAACCGGGAGAACAGTCCCATGAGTCCTCACTTCTCCTTTTTGCTGAGGCCGGCGTCGATTCCGCCGGTGGATCCGAATCCCCCGGCGCCGCGGGCGCTGTCATCAAGGGATTCGACGATGTCGAAGTCGGCGTGGGCGATCGCTTGGAGCACGAGTTGGGCGATGCGGTCGCCGCGGACGACGCGCAGCGGGGTCGACGCATCGAGGTTGATGAGCGGCACCTTGATCTCGCCGCGGTATCCGGCGTCGATCGTGCCAGGAGCGTTGACGACGGTGACCCCGTGCTTGCTCGACAGCCCCGAACGCGGGTGGACGAAGGCCGCATAGCCCTCCGGCAGGGCGATCGCGACTCCGGTCGGCACGACACGGCGTTCGAAGGGTTCGAGGACGAAATCGATCGTCGAACGCAGGTCTGCCCCCGCGTCGCCCGCATGCGCGTAGGCGGGTGCGCTCATGCCTGCGTCAAGGAGCTGGAGGTTGATCTTCACGGTTTCCGTCACAAAGAAGCACTCTAACGCTCCAGCCTGAGCGTGGCCAAACTTCTCGCTATGGGACAATGGCACCATGGCAGCAACTCAATCCGGAACCCATGTGGTCTTTCAGGAGAAGGTCCGTCCCTCGATCGGTATGTGGACCCTCGTCGTGGTGGCCGCATTGTCGACGGCGCTCATGGTCATGCCCGTATGGCAGCTCGGCACCGTCATCCTTCCCGTCATCAGCTTCATCGTCTTCGCCTGGTGGCTCAACTCGCTGACGGTCTCGATCATCGTCACCGAACGTCAGCTGTTCGTGGGCGAAGCGCATATCGACCGCAGGTTCGTCCCTCGCGCTGTCGCCTTCGACGGCGAGGAGGCCCGCCGGGCCCGCGGTGTCGATCTCGATGCGCGCGCTTTCCTCAAGATCCGCCCGTGGGTGAAGTCCGTCGTCCGCATCGATCTCGACGATGATACGGACCCCACCCCGTACTGGCTCGTCTCATCACGGCGCCCCCACGAACTCGCAGCCGCCCTCACCCCCTAATCCCACCCCTTATTGCTACCTGACGGCGGGGCCCCCCCCCCCCCCCCCCGGGGGGGGGCGGCGGGGGGGGGGCGGGGGGGGGGTGAAAAAGGGCCCCCCC
>NZ_JBQDYQ010000099.1:0-6863 GCF_052105255.1 Brevibacterium sp. | reverse complement strand
CGCCACGCACCGGGCGGCTCCCGATCGAACCGGTCCGCGATCCGCAGCGCCCGATCGACCGTCACCCAGCACATCACGCGTGTGTACACGTTGTGCTTCGGTGCGCGCCGGGCCTCCCAGATCCCGTGATCGGCCTCGAACCACCGTTTGCCCACGGCTTCGACCATCTGACAGGTGAGCGTCCAATAATCGTCGGGCAGCTCGCCGAGGTGGTCGCTGAGTTCGTCGAGGAGTTCCGTGACCGGGCCGAACACGTCCAGTTGGACCTGGTGTTCGGCGGCGTTGCCGACCCGCACCGGCCGTGATCCGGCGTATCCGGGCAGGTGGTTGAGCACCGCCTCGGTGGTCAGGGCCGAACCGTCGACGGCGTAGAGCGGATGGAGCTGTTCGGGAGAGACCGTGCGCGCGAGGATGCCCGACAGCCAGGAGAGGAATCCTTCGGCCTCACCGGTGGAGCCGAGGGCGAGCAGGGCGCGGACGGTCATCGATCCGTCGCGCAGCCACGTGTACCGGTAGTCCCAGTTGCGGACTCCGCCGATGCCCTCGGGCAGGGAGGTCGTGGGGGCGGCGAGGACTCCGCCGGTGGGTTCGTGGCAGAGAGCGCGCAGGGTGATCGCCGACCGGATGACCTCGTCGCGGTGGTGGCCGGGCAGGGTGAGCGAGTCGACCCAGTTCGTCCAGAAGTTCAGGGCGCGTTCGCGCACATGATGCTCTCCGCCGGTGGCCATATATCCGGCGTCTCCGGAACCGGTCCCGCAGGCGAGGACGAGGACGATGGATCCGCCGGGTTGCTGCGAGGGGATGACGGTCGCCTCGGCGGTGTGGGAGTCGCCGTTCTCGACGATGTCGAAGTCGATTCCGGGGGCGTGGAGTTCGATCGGCTCCGCGGTGCCGAGCACCGCCACACCGTCATCGGTCCTGGTCATGCGGGTGGGCACCGTGGCGTAGTCGAGCCTGGGTGCGAACCGGATGCGGGTCGGGGTGTCGCCGGTGAGCACGCGGACGACGATCGTGTCGTCGCTGTGCCCGTCGACGGGTGCGAGGTAGTCGACACAGCTCAGTCCGGCCCACCGGGTCTCGAGCAGGGTCGAGTTCCCGAGGTAGCGCTGCGTCAGCGGAGCGGCTCCGTTGGCCGGTGCTACGGCGAAGAATCCGGCCGCCTCGGAGCCGAGGATCTCGGAGAACATCGACGCCGAGTGCGGCAGCGGGTGCGGCATCCAGCAGATGCTGCCAGTCGGGTCGATGAGCGCGGTCGATTGTCCGTTGCCGATGAGGCTGTGCCGCTGGATCGGGGTGGCGCGACGGCCGAAGAGCCAGGACTTGCGCAGTTCGAACAGGGCGCCGAGGACGGTGGAGACCTCGTCCGGTGAGTCGAGGCGGAAGTCGGCGTGTGTGGGCGTGTTCCCAGTTCCGACCTTGAGCCCGAGGTCATCGGCGCCGAGGGTTTCGAGAGCGAATTCGTCGGCGGTGTCATCGCCGATGAACACGACGGCTTCCGCTCCGGTCTGGCTGCGCAGTCGAGTCAGCGCATCGGCCTTCGACGACGGTACGACGGAGAGGTCGATGACCTGTTTGCCGCGGGTGGGGTGGATCGGGTGGGCGGCCGCGAGCTTCTCGACGGCGGCTTCTATCTCGCGCCGGCCGGCCTCGTCGAGTCCGCGCAGGTGCACGGCCGCACCGGTGGTCTTGTGCTCGATGACGTCGCGCGGCAGGGCGCGGGTGAGGTCGGCGCGGAAGTCGGCGAGGACCGCCCGCTGCTCATCGGTGAGCGTATCGATGGTGAATGTGTCGGTCTCACCGCCGTGAGACCCGAAGAGGTGGACCTCCCTGGGCAGGCGCGACATCGCCGCGAGGTCGCGCAGGCTGCGACCGGAGATCACCCCCGCCGAGGTGGACGGCAGCAGGGCGAGCGCGCGCAGTGAGTCGACCGAGCTCTCCAGGGGAAAGGCTTGGCTGGGGACGTCGACGATGGGGGCGATCGTCCCGTCGTAGTCGGTCGCCACCAGCAGGGATGGGGAGCGGGAGAGCGCGAAGAGGCGCCGGAAGAGGACGGGGTCGAGTGCTCTGCTGGCTTCGGCCAGGTCGCCCAATAATTCGGAGGACCTCACCGAGGCGGCGATGGTGGCCAATCGGGATTCGGTTGCGCTCTCGTGCTCGACAGTGCTCATCTCACCTCTGGTGTCTCGGTTGGCTCGGGTGCCGGTCAGGGCTCTTTCTTCACTGGGGTGTCGCTGTCCGGATCGTCGGGAGATTCGGGATCGGCCGTGCGATCGGCTTCGCCGGCGGCGTCGGTTGGGTCGGACGTGTCCGCGGCATCGGACGAGTTCGTATCGTCGGCGGCGTCAGCGGCACCCGAGGGGGCAGCGTCGGCGGGCTCGGCCGCCTCGGCGGGGGTGTCGATCTCCTCGGGGAGGGCACCGCGCTTCGCCAACTGGCGGCCCTTGCTCAGGCGGGAGTAGCCGCCGATGATGAAGATCACGCCGGCGATGAGGGTCGCCGCTCCGGTGAAGCCGAGGATCGACAGGGCTTCCATGCCGTCGCCGAAGACGAGGATGATGCCGAGCAGGACGTGGACTCCCGAGGCGATGAGGAAGTCCGAGGCCATGGGCTGGGAGCGCAGCTGCCGGTGGGCCCAGAATTCGAGGGCACCGTGCAGCAGGGCCCAGATGCTCAGGGCAGCGCGCAGTTCGGCCGGTTGGTCGGCGAGGAAGAGGAAGACGATGGCTGGGATCGCGATGACGGCCTGGCCGAAGATCGCGGTGCGCACGTTCAACGGCGAGCGCACGGCCTGGAAGACCAAGGCCAGGGCGAAGAGGATGAGGTAGCCGATGGCCAAGTGGTCGACGACGTCGGTCGGCAGGCTCAGCTGCGCGGGGTTGACGGCGTCGCGGGGCCAGAAGACGGTGACGATGCCGAAGGCGACGCCGAGGATTCCACGCACGACCATGGGCCAGCCGAGCCGACTCGCTGCGGCAATGGCCTGCGGGGCGGCTTCGTTACGCGGGGGCGTGGATTCGGTGCGCGGTTCTTCGGTACTCATCACGGCACCAGTCTAGGTCGCCTGCCTGAGTCTGTCCGGTCAGCGTCGACTCAGGCGCGGGTGGGCGGCGCTTCTTTGCGTCTCATGTATTTACGTAATTACGTATTGGTTGTATTATCGAAGCATGGAATCGACACCGTCGGCAGACGATCGCCTCTCCGCCCTCGAACAACGAGTCGCCGAACTCGAGGCTGCGGCCGCCTCCATCGCGCCACCGCGGCCCGCCGCAGGCGAAGCGGCGACCGCCCTGCCAGGCGACGCGGAGACCTTCTGGGCGCTGCATGGGCTCGTCGACCACCTCGGCGAGGAGGGCGGAGTGACCTACACCGGGTACACGACTCCCCCGGGCGGCAGCGGTCCCGTGGCGTGGCAGATGGGCCTGAGCAGCGCGGGCCTGGCGCAGATCGACTTCGCCGAGGCGGCCGGATCCCTGGCAGCCCTCGGCCACCCGGTCCGCCTGCAGCTGCTCCAGGCGATCTATGAGGGCACGAGCACCGTGGCCGAGCTGGGCAAGGACGAACGCTTCGGCACGTCCGGGCAGATCTATCACCATGTGCATGCCCTCGCCGGCGCCGGCTGGTTAGAGAGCGCCCGCCGCGGACACTGGCGGGTGCCCGCTCAGCGAGTCGTTCCGCTGCTCACCCTCGTCCTCATCGGCACACACTGACGAAACCTCGCGTCCTTGAGCCATCGCCCACCGCACGACCCGTACCCGACCACCACACTTTCCACCCCTGCTGACCAGGAGGAACGATGACCGTCACCGACGACCACCGCACATCTGCGGCCGCGGGACGGCCGCCTCGGCGACTGGGGATTGCCTTGCTTGCTGCCTCACTCACGGCCGCCGTGCTCGCGGCGATCACCCCGTGGCCGCGCGGTTTCCAGGGCGCGCCTACCGGGGATCCCGAGCTCATGGCTGAGCTCGAGGACGCACTCGGCAGCCGGCATTGGCAGCACGTGGCGGCCGCCCGCGTCGACGGCGACGAGGTGACTTTCGCGGGCACCGGAGCCCATGAGCACACCGAGTTCGAGATCGGATCGATCACGAAGACGTTCACGGCCGCGCTCTTCGCCGAGGCGATCGACCGGGGCGAGGTGAAGGCGGACACCCGCCTCGGCGAAGTCTGGCCGGACCTGGACGGGAAGGTCGCCGAGGTGACGCTCGAGTCGATTGCGATGCAGCGGTCGGGGCTGCCCTCCCAGGAACCCACTCCGAGCTTCAGAGACGGAGTGATGAGCGTGCTGTCGAATTACATCCACACCGACCCGTACCGCGGGGACGCCGGGGACATCGTCGCGAGCCTCAACGATGTGGAGGTCGGCGAACCGGAACCCGAGTATTCGAACTACGGGTTCGCCGTCCTCGGCCAAGCCCTCGCCGAGGCGGCCGGTCAGGACTATACGGACCTCGTCCGCGAGCGGATCACGGAACCGCTGGGCATGGAGGAGACCTTCGTCCCGGATTCCGCTGAGGGGCTGTCCCACGGATACACGGCCTCGGGACTGCCCGCCGCACCGTGGACGCTCGGCGGGTCGGCACCGGCCGGGGCGATCCGGTCGACGACGCACGACATGTCCATCTGGCTGCGGGCAGTACGCGACGAAAGTGCCCCCGGCGCCGAGGCGAGCCACCCGCGCAAGGCCTTCGACGATTCGGATCGGATCGGCTGGGCCTGGTTCACGACGACAGATCGCAGCCCGAACCTCACCTGGCACAACGGAGGCACCGGCGGCTACAGGTCGTTTCTCGGCTTCGATCCGAAGTCCGAGCAGGGGATCATCGTGCTGACCGATTCCGCTAACTGGGTCGACGCGGCCGCCGATCTGGTCTCCGCGCCGGCCACCGACCGGACAGAGTCAGCCTCCGAAACGACGACCTCAGCGACCGAACGCACAGGAGCCCGATCATGAATTCCGAACTCATCTCCGCTGTGGTGGGAGCGGTACTCGTCGCCTGGGCGGCCTATTCGGCCCTGCGGGCGACATGGTCGGCGACGAGGATGCGGCTTCTCGGCGGCCTCATCGCGGCGGCGGCGTTCGTGCTGCTGATCCGCCTGATCTCATCGTTCGGCGGTTGGACTGACTGGTTCGTCTACGCCTGGCTGGCGGCCATGGTCGTCTGCGCCGCGGCCGTATTCCGCACTGTCCTGGTGTGGCCGGATCTGCCGCGGCGAGCAGCGGAGGCAAAGGCTCGCCGGGCCGAGGTCGCCACCATCGGAATCGAGAGCGTCCTGACACTGCTGATCGCCGGTGCACTCGTGATTCCGGGGCTCATGCTCGGGTGAGCGCCCGCACTGCAGCACGAACTTTTCGCATTCAGTTCACCAAGCAGCGACCCACATGTCTTCGTTCGAGGTTAATTTCGTCGTATGAGCCAGCCCGGAAACTCTCGTGTCAACTCGCGTCTGTGGCTGTTCGCAGGCATCGGCGCAGTCATCGGTGCAATCGCAGGGTTCCTCATGGGCGCACCGCTGACCATTCCGTTCTTGATCCTCGGCTTCACATTGGGTACGGGTCTCGGTTGGATCCTGCCTGTCGCGGATTCATCCGCCGCGGATTCCGCCGCCGAAGACAGACCCGGTCCCACTGACAACTCCTGAGGTTCGTGCGCCTGAGCCCGGGCCGGCGACTGTGCCCGGTCGGGTGCCTGAGGCCAGGCAGGCGCCCTACTTGCCCTTGACGGTCAGCGTGCCGCCGCTTTCGGAGACCTCGTACTTCGGCAGCGGCTCCTCGGCCGGACCGGAGATCACCTCTCCGGTGGTCACCGAGAAGTTCGAGGAATGGCACGGGCAGATGATGGCCTCCTCGGTGATGCGAGTGACCTGGCAGCCCTGGTGGGTGCACACCGATGAGAATGCGAAGAACTCGCCGTCCTTCGGCTGAGTGATCACGTAGGTGTCCTCGATGACGGTGCCGGATCCCACGGGCACGTCTGAGGCCGACAGGCTCGAGTCCTTGGTCGGCTCCGCATCCTCGTCGGACGAACACGCCGAGGTGGCCGCCACCGAGCCGCCGATGACCGCCACCGTTCCGGCCACGCCCGCTGTCTTCATCACACGTCGTCGGGTCGGATCCGCCGTTGCGGTCGATTCGACTTCGGCGGGGCTGCTCGGGGTCGTCGTCATCGGAATCTGCTCCTTCTCGCGGGTGCGCACAATCCGCCATGCCGCCAACAGACATGGACTCGTAAGTTCCAGCGTACAATCGCAGTCGGTTCACCGCCTGCAGGTACCTGTCAGGATCGAATGGCACCAGACCGGTCCTCGGACGATCGGGGCGGCGATGGGTGCGGTGGGCCGCCTCGGCGAGGGACGATTTCAACCGGAAAAGGGGCGCGGCAGTGGCCGACGAGACGGCAGCACACCAGCGGCGCCCGGATCCGCGCATCGCGACGGGATGGGGCCTGGCCGCCTCGGTGTACGTATTCACCGTCGTCATGAAGGGCACCACCCTGCCCACGCCCCTCTACCCGCTCTAAGAGGAGCGGTTCGGGTTCGGCACCGCATTCACCACTCAGCTCTTCGCAATCTACGTGGTCGGGGTCATCGGCGCGCTCGTCGTCTTCGGTCGCCTCTCCGACGGACTGGGTCGACGGCCGGTGCTCAGCCTCGGGGTGATCTTCTCGATCGCCTCGGCGGTGCTTTTCCTCATCGGATCCCACATCGGCCTGCTGCTGACCGGCCGAGTCCTGTCCGGTCTGGCCGCGGGGATCTTCACGTCGACCGCCACCGTCACCGTGCTCGAGAACGCGCCCGCCGGGCGCGAACGACTCGCCGGATCCTTGGCCACGGCGGCGAATATGGGCGGCCTCGGACTCGGG
>NZ_JBQDYQ010000098.1:0-7181 GCF_052105255.1 Brevibacterium sp. | reverse complement strand
GGTTGCTGGGCCGCCGTCAGGTGGTTCTGCTCACAGCTGGCCGCCACGGCGAGCACCAGCCGCCGATCCGGCCTGGTTCACCGCCCCGCATCTCTGCGATCAGCCACCTCCCGAAGGACCGCCATGCATATGACGTCCCACCACGAACCGAAGGCCTCGCCGAGGGTCCGCCTGATCATGCTCGCCTGCCTCATCCCGCTCATCGTGGTCACGATCGCCGGGCTCTTCGTGCTGTGGCCGTCAGGGCCGGACAAGGACTTGCCCGGCGGCGGGCCGACGACGAACTCGGCCGAGGGGACCACCGATACGAAGGTCACCGTCACCGCTGTCGACGCCTCGGACTGCGAGCCCGGCGAGACGGACCCGATGGTCCGCGCCGACTGCACGACCTACACCGTCGAGGCGGACGGGCACGAAGGCAACCTGTACGTCACCCCCGACGCGGTCAAAGCCGGCGTCGACGTCGGCGACACGATCAAGGTCCTCGACTTCACGCAGTCGCCGGACCGGGCGGAGATGGCCACCGATTACGTGTTCATCGATTTCGACCGCAACGTTCCGATGCTGGCCCTGGCGATCATCTACGCGATCGTCGTCCTCCTCGTCGCCGGTCTGCGGGGACTGCGCGCGCTGATCGGACTCGGGTTCGCCGGTGCTGTGCTGTTCGTCTTCATGCTCCCGGCCATGCTCGACGGCAAGCCGCCAGTGCTGGTGGCGATGGTCTCGGCGAGCCTGATCATGGTCATCGCGCTCTACCTGGCGCACGGAATCTCGACGCGGACGTCGACGGCGCTGTTCGGAACGGTGCTCGGAATCGTCATCACGGGCATCCTCGGTGCGTGGATGACGTCCTGGGCGAATCTGGGCATCGCCTATTCGGAGGACGGGTACCTGCTGGTCGATACGACGGATCTGGGGATGACCGACATTATCGTGTGTGCGATCCTCATCACCGGGCTCGGGGTGCTCAACGATGTCACGATCACTCAGGCTTCGGCGGTGTGGGAGCTGGCAGCAGCCGCTCCCGAGATGAAATCGGCGCAGCTGTTCGCTCGGGCGATGCGCATCGGCCGAGACCATATCGCCTCGACCGTCTATACGATCACGTTCGCCTATGTGGGCTCGGCGCTGATGACGCTCATCATCGTCTCCGCGCATGATCAGCCGCTGTTCGACACGTTCACGCTCGGGGACATGTCGGTGGAAGTGGTGAGCATCCTCGTGTGCTCGATCGGTCTGGTCGTCGCGATTCCGCTGACGACCGGACTCGGCGTCCTCGTGGTGAAATCGGAAGTGCGCCCGCCGAGGCGGCCCACCGGATCCGCTGCCGCGCCCGACACGTGCACGGTTGCTGACCCTGCAGGAGAACGGCCGCCGATGACTCGTCGCGAGGCCCGTGAACGTGACCAGAACCGCTGAATATCGCCCCGGAACTACCTGACGGCGGCCCAACAACCTTGCGCGAGGTTGCTCAGCCGCCGTCAGGTGGCAATTGGGGTCAGAACATTGTCCAGGCTTCCTGGAGGACGCCGCGGATGATCTGCTCCATCTCGTCGAACTCGTTCTGACCGACGGTCAGCGGAGGCGAGAGCTGGATGACCGGGTCGCCGCGGTCGTCGGCGCGGCAGTACAGGCCGCTGTCGTACATCTTCGCCGACACGAAGTTCTTGAGGATCCGCTCGGACTCCTCTTCGGTGAACGACTCCTTCGTGTCCTTGTCCTTGACGAGTTCGATTCCGTAGAAGAACCCCTCACCGCGGACATCACCGACGATCGGCAGGTCCTTGAGCTTCTCGAGCGTGAACTTGAACGCCGCAGCGTTCTCATGCACATGGTCGCCCAGCTTCTCCTCTTCGAAGACGTCGAAGTTCGCCAGCGCGGCGGCACAGGCGACGGGATGACCGCCGAAGGTGTAGCCGTGGTAGAAGGTCTCATCGCCGCCGGGACCGAAGGGCTCGAAGAGTCGATCGGAGGCGATCATCGCACCCAGCGGTGCATAGCCGGAGGTGATGCCCTTGGCCGAGGTGATGATGTCGGGAACATAGCCGAAGTCGTTGCAGGCGAACATGTCGCCGATGCGACCGTAGGCGCAGATCGTCTCATCCGAGACCAGCAGCACATCGTACTCGTCGCAGATTTCGCGCACCCGCTCGAAGTATCCGGGAGGCGGCGGGAAGCAGCCGCCGGAGTTCTGCACGGGCTCGAGGAAGACGGCGGCCACGGAGTCGGCACCTTCGAACTCAATGGCCTCACCGATGCGGTCGGCGGCCCAGCGGCCGAAGGCTTTCTCGTCGTGGGCGAGGTGCTCCGGTGCCCGGTAGAAGTTCGTGTTCGGCACCTTGTGGGCTCCGGGGACCAGTGGAGCGAACTGCTCACGCAGGCCCGGCAGCGAGGTCACCGACAGCGCGCCGTGCGGGGTGCCGTGGTAGGCGGTGGCCCGCGAGATGATCTTGTGCTTGCCGGGCTTGCCGACGAGCTTGAAGTAGTTCTTCGCCAGCTTCATCGCCGACTCGACCGAGTCGCCGCCGCCGGAGGTGAGGAAGACGCGGTTGAGATCGCCCGGCGCATAGCTGGCCAGACGTTCCGAGACCTCGATCGCCTGCGGGTGGACGTACGACCACAACGGCATGAACGGCAGCTTCAGCGTCTGGTCGTACATCGCCTTCGCGATCTGCTCGCGACCGTGACCCACCTGGACGGTGAACAGGCCGGCGAGACCGTCGAGGTACTTCTTGCCCTTGTCGTCGAAGATGTGGTGGCCCTCACCGCGGACGATGACCGGCGCCTCACCACCGTTGAACAGTGCTTGGTGTGGCGACATGTGCATCCACACGTTGTTGCGGATGGCATCCTGATAAGGAGTGCCGGCCCTGGTGACATTGTCTGTCATCGCGTCCCCCAGTTGTATTTCTGCTTTTCGAGTGAGAGGTACATGAAGAGCTCCGTATCCACGACGGCATCGATCGAGCGGAGCTCCTCATTGACGAACTCGATCAGATGCCGATCCGATTCACACACGATCTCAACCAGCAGGTCGAACGAACCGGCGGTGACGACGAGGTAGTCGATCTCGTCGTAGTCGTGCAGCTTCTCGGCGACCGCGGAGATGTCCCCGCGGACCTTCAGCCCCACCATCGCCTGCCGCGCGAATCCCAGACTCAGCGGGTCGGTCACGGCGACGATCTCCATGACACCCGACTCGATGAGCCGCGACACCCGCTGGCGCACGGCGGCCTCGGACAGGCCGACGGACTTGCCGATGGCCGAATAGGATTTCCGTCCGTCGTGCTGCAGTTCGACGATGATCGCCTTGGACTTCTCGTCGAGATTCCCCAGTCGGGAACCGCTGCCGTTCGGCAGGAGCGGGTCCATTCTTCACCTCCGTGATGTGCGTCTCAGGACAATCTATCACCGAATCTGCTGAAATGCGCTGTTTCGTTTGCGAATTCCGTCGAAACGGAAATTGTTTGGTTCTGGATTCGTCAGAATTCGCCGAGGCCGCCGACGAGTATCCGTGCCGAGCGCCGTTTCCGCGTGCGCCCGGACCCGCCGGTGGTGACCACTCGAATCGGCTGTCCGCCGACCGCCCGAAACCGCCGTTCGCGGACCGACCGGGTCGGCCTTTCGGGGATCGCTGAGGGCCGCTGTCGGCAGCCGTCCGAATCCCTGTTGAGCTGCGAATCGCCGTTGCGGAAGCCCGCGGATTCCCGCTGCCGCGCGGATCGGCGCACCGGCGGCAACACGCGCGGTGACAGTGATTGACAGTATGTGAGCGGGGTCACCACACTGGGATCATGAATGAGGGTGAGCTGTTCTACGGCGGCGAGGATCATCGCCCGGATGTGTACGGGATGCGTCCCGGAGCCGAGCAGGGGCAGGCCGGCAAAGAGGTCAAGGCGCGCCCGCAGCCGGTTCCCGGCGAGGTCGATACGATCGGCGCGAACGAACTGTCGTTCAGCGCCGAGGAGTACCTCGGGCGGATCGCCTCGGTGCGCAACCGCATGTCCGACCAGGGCCTGGCCGCGCTCATCGTCACCGACCCGGCGAACATCTACTACCTCACCGGCTACAACGCGTGGTCCTTCTACACCCCGCAGCTGCTGTTCGTGCCCTCGTCGGGTCCGATGACGCTGTTCATGCGCGATATGGACGCCCGCGGCGCCTCGCACACCTCATGGTTGCCGCCCGAGGACATCGTCGGCTATCCCGAACGCTATGTGCAACGCCCCCATATCCACCCCTTCGACTGGGTCGCCTTCGCCCTGCGCCAGCGGTGGGAGGTCGCCCGTGCCTCCACCTCTCCGGTCGGAGTCGAGATGGATTCGCATTTCTTCTCCCCGCGAGCCTTCCGCGCACTCGTCAATGGTGTGCCCGAATGGCGCCTCGTCGACTCCTTCGAGCTCGTCAACTGGATCCGTGCGGTCAAATCTCCGGCCGAGGTCGCGCTCATGCGCAAGGCTGCCAAGGTCACCACCGCGGCCATGGACGCGGCACTGGGCACGATCGGCGTCGGAGTCGGTCAGAACGAGGTGGCGGCCGCGATCTCCGAAGCTCAGACCCGAGGCGGCGACGGGGTCTGGGGCGACTACCCCTCGATCGTCCCGCTCATGCCCACCGGCGAAAGCGCGGACACCCCGCACCTGAGCTGGACCGATCGGAAGTTCGAACGCGATGAATCGGTGAGCATCGAACTCGCCGGTGTTCACCGCCGCTATCATGTTCCGCTGGCCCGTACGGCGGTGACCGGGCGGCCGAAGCAGGAGCTCGTCCGCCTCGAGGGGGTCGTCGCCGAGGCACTGTCGGCAGTCCTCGACGCTGCCGCTCCCGAGGTGCCCACCGCGGAGCTCGCCCGTACCTGGAATCGGGTGCTGGCTCTGTCGGGACTCGAAAAACCCAGTCGCCTGGGGTATTCGATCGGCATCGGCTACCCGCCGGACTGGGGCGAGCGGACGATCTCGATCCGCACCGAGGACGACCAGATCCTCGAAGCGGGAATGACCTTCCACCTCATCGGCGGAATGTGGATGAACGGCTACGGAATCGAACTGTCCGAACCGGTGCTCATCACCGACACCGGCTGCGAGCCGTTCACGAACTTCCCCCGTGAGATCATCCGCGTCTGAGACGCGCACCGAACGACCCTCAGGCGAAGAACTGGATCCACAGGCCGAGGGCCAGGGCGTTGATCCCGGCCACCGCGAGCGCCCGGCCCTGCACCCAGGAGATGTCCCGCGCCGAGGCGGCCGCCGACGAATCCGCGATCTGCACGGCCATGGCCACCCGGGGAGGAGCAGCGAGGGCCGCCAATGAACCGGCCGCGTTTCCGGCCGCGACCACCGGCAGTGCCGAGACGTGAGACGAAGCGGCGACGGCGGTCAGGGTGCCGGTGAACATCGAGTTCGCCCCCGTGTTCGACCCGGTGAGCACCGCGCCGATGGAGTTCAGCCACGGAGTGAGCAGAACGAGCCCTGCCGGCAGCAGTCCGCCGATCGCCTCGCTCATTCCCGTCGTCGTCATGATCCAGCCCATGAGCATGAACGCGGCCGTGCCCACCCCGATGGGAACCCAGGAGCGCACGGCCGCGATGGAGACGGTGCGCCTGCCCTCGACAGTGATCGCGGCGATGAGGCAGGCGGCCGCCAGCCAGAACGGGGGAGAGGCGATGATCTGCGTGACAGCCGAGGGCAGTGCCGAATGCAGGGTGCGAGCCAACAGCAGTCCGATCGTGAGCACCCCGTAGGGCAGAACCGCCACGCCGAGGCTGCGCGTCAGCCCCGTGGTCCGTTTGCGGATCATGAACAGCGCACCGACGACGAGGATGACGATGAGTGATCCGATGATCCCCGAGGGGGCCATACCGATGACGTAGCTGGAGGCGAGGATCCCCGCCCACATGAGTGCGCCGGCACCGATGATCCCCAGCGCCGAGGCGGCGGACGGTCGCATGATCGCGACCACGGCGATCGCGACGATGATCACCGGAATCGCATTGATCCACGCCGTGGCCAGACCGAGCTCGTCGACGTCGAGTCCGGCCAGCGCCGCCGCGACGGTAGTGCCCGGACCCAGGGCGCCCCACGGAACGGCGATGAGGCCGAGGAGGCCGAGGATCGCCGACTGCCGCAGAGTGCACCCGAGGTGGGTGAGGATCGGCACCCCGACGGTGACGCCGATGCCGAAGCCGGTGACCGACTCCGCGAAGGGCACGATCCCGAACACGACGAGCGCGACCCCGAGCGGTCGCCCCGGCGACAGGGATTCGACCCAGGACGAGATCTGCGACATCGAGCCGGCGGACTCGAGCAGCCGGGCGAGCAGCATGCCGAAGAGCAGGATGAGCGCGACCTCGAAGATGAGCGGAAAGTAGCCGATCCCCGATTCCACCAGCACCGAGGCGGGGGTGGGGAAGGCGACGGCGACGAGGCCGGCCGCGAGCACCGTTCCGGCCAGGGCCGCGACCCAGGAACTCTGCTTGAACAGGAGCAGGAGGATGGCAATGAGGATCGGGGTGTGAGCCAGCACTGCCGCCATGGAGTCAAGTTTCCTTTGTGAGATGCGATTCTATGATCCAAGAATAGAATATGATGCTCCAATGGTGAAAGAAGAGGATCTCGGCGCACGTGTCTTCGGCGCCCGAATCAGAGCACGGCGCAAGTTCAACAACCTCACCCTCAACGAACTCGCGGTTCGGGCCGGACTGTCCCGCGCCGCTCTGTCGAAGATCGAACGAGGAGAGCAGGACACATCGGTCTCGAATGCCATGGGACTCTCCCGTGCCCTGGGCGTCGACGTCGGCGAACTGCTGGCCGCGCCGGAAGTCACCATCACCCGCAGCGAGGCGATCCCCACGTCCTCGACCTTCGGGAAAGGGGTCTGGCGCCGGGATCTGCCGTCGGCGATCGAGAACATGGACGTCGTCCACTACCGCCTCGACCCGCGCAGCGAGACCTCGGCTTTCGCCGCGCACCGCAGCGGATCGCGGGAGAGCTTCTTCGTCCTCAAGGGCAGCATCGAGATCGTCACCATCGACCGTCGTACGACCCTGCATGCCGGCGACTGCGCCCAAGCTCCCGGCGACGTGCCGCATCAATTGGCCAACCCCCACGACGAACCCGCCGAACTCATGCTCATCATCGTCTGACCCGCCCCCCTTCTTACTACCTGACGGCGGCCCAGCAACC
>NZ_JBQDYQ010000097.1:2094-7378 GCF_052105255.1 Brevibacterium sp. | reverse complement strand
CGACCGTGGCTCGTGAGGTCACGAACATGTTCTGGTACCTGCGCGCAGCCTCCGGCGGGTCGAGTTCGAGCCTGGCCGATGCGGCTCGTTCCCTGTGGGTGGCCCGCGCCCTCTCCCGCGCCGATGTCGCCGGAGTCAACGCACACGCCCTCAAGCCCATCGGCTGACCCCACTTGCTACCTGACGGGGGCCCAGCAACCTGGCGCGTGGTTGCTGGGCCCCCGTCGGGTAGTAATCAGTGGATGAGGGTGGCGATGACGTCGAAGCCGAGCTTGAGGATCAGCACGGAGACGACGATGACGAAGATGACACGGACGAACCCGGAGCCCCTCGCCAGCGCGGTGCGGGCGCCGAAGATTCCGCCGGTGACGTTGCCGATGGCCACAACCACGCCCAGCAGCCAGACGACCTGACCGTCGGGGATGAAGTAGACGAGCGCTCCGAAGTTCGTCGCCCAGTTGATGACCTTCGCCGTCGCCGAGGCCTGCAGGAACGAGAATCCGATGATCGAGACGAAGGCAATGACGAGGAACGATCCCGTGCCCGGTCCGAGCACCCCGTCGTAGATGCCGACGACGAGCCCGATCAGCCACGACAGGGCATGGTGGCGTTTCGACGTTTCCCCGAACCGCAGGGTGGCCTCGGCCCCGAGGCTCGGGTTGAGCACGGTGAAGATCCCGACACCGATGAGCGCGACCAGGATGATCGGGGTGAACGCCTCAGCCGGCACCAAGGTCGCGAGCTTCGCCCCAAGCGCGGCTCCTAAGAACGCCGAGGCTGCGGCCGGGATCGTCGCGGACCGATCCGGGGCGATCGTGCGCAGATAGGTGATCGCCGAGGCGGTCGTGCCCGCAATCGACCCGATCTTGTTCGTCGCGACCGCCTGGACGGGGCTCATCCCCGGCACGAGCAGCAGCGCCGGCAGCTGGATCAGTCCGCCCCCGCCGACGACGGCATCGATCCACCCGGCCAGAACTCCCGCGGCGAGCAGCCACAGGACCATCGTCCAGGTGACGTCGATGCCTCCGGCGAGGGCGTCGAACACCGAGGCGGCTCAGGCGTTCTGGTCGGCGCTGACCGCCGCATCGGCTGCGGCTGCGGCCTTCGCGTACGCCTCACGCACCCGAGCCACGGTGGCGGGGACCACCTCGGCGACGGGCTGGTCAAACTTCTCCCCGGCCAGACGGTCGCGGACCTCGACGACGCCGTCGGCCAGACCGCGGCCGGCGACGATGACAGTGGGAATTCCGATGAGCTCGGCATCGGCGAACTTGAACCCGGGCGATACCTTATTGCGGTCATCGAGCAGGACGCTGACACCTTCGGCTTCGAGTTCGGTCGTCATCGTCTCGGCGGCTGCGGCGATCTCCTCGCCCTTGCCGGCGACGATGATGTGCACATCGGCCGGGGCCAGATGCTGCGGCCACAGGAGTCCGTCCTCGGAATGGTACTCCTCGGCGATGCAGGCCATGACACGGGTGACGCCGAGGCCGTATGAGCCCATGGTCACGGTCGTCGCCTTGCCGTTCTGGTCGAGGACCTTGAGGTCGAGGGATTCGGCGTATTTGCGGCCGAGCTTGAAGATCTGACCGATCTCGACACCGCGGGCCAGTTCCAGCGGACCGGAGCCGTCCGGTGCCGGATCGCCGAGGACGACCTGGGCGGCTTCGATGGTGCCGTCGGCGGTGAAGTCGCGTCCGGCGACGAGGTCGAAGACGTGGCGGCCGGGCTCATTGGCTCCGGTGATCCAGCGGGTGCCGTCGACGACGCGGGGGTCGAGGAGGTAGCGGATCTTCGAGGCAGATTCGAGGCCGAGAACCGGTGCGTCGAGGGAATTGCCGGGTCCGATGTAGCCCTTGACGAGCTCCGGGTGGGCGGCGAGATCCTCAGCGGTCGCGGCTTCGAGGTCGACCTCACCGTCGCCGAGCATTCCGGTGCCGGCGGCCCGGTCGAGGTCGACTTCGCGGTCACCGGGCAGGCCGATGACGATGATCTCGCGGGTGCCGTCGGGGTGGGTGACGGCGCAGACGACGTTCTTCAGCGTGTCGGCGGCGGTCCATTCGCGATCGGCGCGCGGGTGCGATGCGTTCGCCGCGGCCACGAGGGTCTCGATCGTCGGGGTGTCCGGGGTGTCCTCGACATGCGCGGCCGGCGACTGCGAGTAGGGAATCGCCTCGGGCACGATCGAGGTCACGGCCTCGACGTTCGCGGCGTATCCGCCCGGCGACTTCACGAACGTGTCCTCGCCGACCTCGGAGGGGTAGATGAATTCTTCGGTTCCGGAGCCGCCCATGGCGCCCGGGGTCGCCTTGACCGGCAGGCACGGCAGGCCGAGGCGGGCGAAGGCACGCAGGTAGGCCACGCGCATGGCCTCGTAGGAGTCGTCGAGTCCGGCGTCGTCGATGTCGAAGGAGTAGGCGTCCTTCATGATGAATTCGCGTCCGCGCAGCAGGCCGGCGCGGGGGCGGGCTTCGTCGCGGTATTTCGTCTGGATCTGGTAGATCGACAGCGGCAGGTCTTTGTACGAGGAGTAGAGGTCCTTGACCAGGAGGGTGAAGACCTCCTCATGGGTGGGCGCGAGGATGTAGTCGTTCTCGCGGCGGTCCTTGAGATGAAAGAGGTCGGGCCCGAAGGCCTCCCACCGGCCGGACTTCTTGTACGGCTCGGCGGGCAGCAGCCCCGGGAAGTGGACTTCCTGGGAGCCGGCGAGCGCCATCTCTTCGCGCACGATCGCTTCGATCTTGCGCAGCACGGCCAGGCCCAACGGCAGCCACGTGTAGATTCCCGGCGCCGACCTGCGGATGTATCCGGCACGGTGCAGCAGTTTGTGGCTGGCCACCTCGGCGCCGACCGGGTCCTCCTTCTGGGTTCGCACGAACAGGGACGACATGCGCAGGGCCATGGGTAAATCTCCTCAACTTGTCAAGACTCAGATCGAACACTATCGCACGCGGTCGAAGCGGAGGGAATCGGTGCGGGCGCTGATTCGTCACCTGGGGGAAGAGAATTAGACTGGGGGCTGCAGCACCCAAGTCCAGCCCTGGTCGGGGCCGTCCGGTCCCCGCTGAAATGACGAGTCCGAACGATACGAAGAGCATGCCTGATCCCAGCCAACTCACGCAGTTCCCGCGGCCCTCAGTCGCGGTCGACACCGCGGTCCTCTGCCCCGTGCCCGGCCGTGGCCTGCATGTTCTCATGACCCATCCCGGCGACGGGGTGTGGCAGCTGCCCGGGTCGATTCTGCGTCCGCAGGAACGCCTCGCCGAGGCGGTCGCCCGCTGTCTGCGCGAGAAGGCCCGGTTGGTCGACCGCGCCCCCGTCCAGCTGCACGTGTTCGACCAGCCCGACCGTGATGATCGCGGCTGGGTGATCTCCGTGGCCCATCTCGATGTGCTCTCCGCCGCCGACGTCGGGCTCGCCGAGGATGACACCCCAACCGAGCCGGCCGTGCCGGGCGCTGCCACCGAGGGAGCGGAGACGTCCCCCACCGAGGCAGCCCTCCCCGAGGCCGCCGACCCTGAGTCTGCGGAGTCGGATTCCGATCACCCGGACTCCCCCGTCCACAGCAGGAAGCTCGTGCCCGTCCATGACGTTCATGAGCTCAGTGCCGAACATCAGGAGATCGTGCGCGTGGCCGTACACCGCCTGCGGGCCCTACACGAGCGCACCCCGGATCCCTTCGGGCTGTTGGAGAAGGAGTTCTCGCTGCGGCACCTGCGCGAACTCCATGAGATCGTCGCCGGGGAGAGCCTGCAGGCCGATACGTTTCGTCGCACCATGCTGCCTCTGCTCGATCCCACCGGGGAGGCCGTCAGCCAGGGGCGAGGGCGTCCGGCGCAGACATTCACCCGACGGTCGGATCTAGCGCTGCGTGCCGACACCCGGATCGAGGTGCCCGACGATGCCTCTGCCGGCATGCACTCATCGGGCACGCACACTGCCGATACCCGCCCTGCCGGCCCGAATTCTCCGGACGGTCATCACTGATGACCGAGATCAACCGAGATGCGGCCAAGCACATGCGCGTCGACGTGTGGCTGTGGACGACGCGGATGTTCAAGACCCGCAACCTCGCCACTCAGGCGTGTCGTGGCGGGCATGTGCAGGTCGACGGTCAGCGGGTCAAGGCCGCGCAGAAAGTGACGATCGGCCAAGAGGTGCGGGTGCGCAAGGCCGGGTCCGAGTTCATCTGGAAGATCACCGGTTTCATCCCCACCCGGATGCAGGCCTCCATCGCCGTACAGTGCTATGAGGACCTCACTCCCCTACCCGATCCCGCGCTGCGCGGCTTCGTGCCCCGACGCGACAAAGGGCTGGGGCGTCCGACGAAGAAGGACCGCCGGGAGATGGAGAAGTTCCTCGGCGATCTGGCCAAGCCCCGGTCGCGCAACCGCCGCGACTGATTCGCCGAGCGCTCAGTACATGATGGTGGCAAAGGTGCCGACCTGTTCGAAGCCGACGCGGGCGTACATGCGCAGCGCCGTCTCGTTGTAGTCATTGGCATACAGGCTCACCGTGGAATGGCCGTTGTCACGGGTACGCTGGACGACTGCGGCCATGCCCGCGGCCCCGAGCCCCTGTTTGCGCACCGCGGGATGGACCCATACCCCTTGGACCTGGACGATGCGGCGGGCACGAATGCCGATATCGGCCTTGAACAGCACCTGTTCGTCCTGCTCTTCGGCCGGCCACCGCGGCACCGCACCGCCTTGGGGCAGGGTCGCAGAGATCCGGGCATAGCAGTTCTTGCCGCGGATGATCCCGCGCACCCGCGCCAGGTACCCGGCGCTGCCGTCCTCGATCGGTGAGAATCCGACCTCTTTGGTGAACATGTCCACACTGGCGGGAAACACCGCACCCAGGTCGTCGAGGGTCACCCGATGCACGTGCTCGTCGGGGGTGACCAGCGGATCCGAGCTGATGGCCAGCAGAGGCTGCCGTTCGCGCACTCCCCGCGGTCGGCCCCAATTGAGTCGCTGCTGCAGGTCGAGGATGACCGATCGGCTGCCGATGAGTGAGCAGGACACGCGACCGTCGGCATTGAGCTTGCGGGCAAGCATCTCATTCGTCGCCGGGGTCGCTGCGACCGGGATGATGTTGCCGCCCACCCAGTAGGCGGCGACGGGCCGGTCACCATCGAAGATTCCGTAGAGGGTGCCTGCCGGGGAGCTCAGACGGGCGGTGCCCGTGACTTCGAGCAGGGAGATGAGGTAGACGTTCTCGCAGGGGTTGCGCGCAAGCAGGTCCGTCAGCCACCGGGTGTGCTGATGTTCCAGTCGTGCGA
>NZ_JBQDYQ010000097.1:0-1994 GCF_052105255.1 Brevibacterium sp. | reverse complement strand
TTGCGCGCAAGCAGGTCCGTCAGCCACCGGGTGTGCTGATGTTCCAGTCGTGCGATCCTCAGCGCCATGTGCCCCTGAACTCTTTCTCAGCCGTCAGCATGGGCCGATGACTGGACGATGAAACTCTTCGTCCTCACAAGGTATCGCACCTAGCCGACGGTCACTTCAGGCGGCCCCGATGCAGCGCCCGTTGGCTGCCCGGCGGCCTCCTCGGCGATGCGGTTGGCCTCGTGGATGAGGGTCTCGACGATCTCGGATTCGGGCACGGTTCGGATGACCTCGCCCTTGACGAAGATCTGGCCCTTGCCGTTGCCGCTGGCCACGCCGAGATCGGCGTCGCGGGCCTCACCGGGGCCGTTGACGACGCAGCCCATGACGGCCACCCGCAGCGGCACCTCCATGCCTTCGAGTCCGGCGGTGACACGTTCGGCCAGCGTGTACACGTCGACCTGCGCGCGCCCACAAGACGGGCAGGAGACGATTTCGAGCTTTCGGGGCCGCAGGTTGAGGGATTCGAGGATCTGGTTGCCGACCTTGACCTCCTCGGCGGGAGGCGCGGACAGCGAGACTCGGATGGTGTCTCCGATGCCCTCGGCCAGCAGGTGACCGAAGGCGGTGGCGGATTTGATCGTGCCCTGGAAGGCGGGCCCCGCCTCGGTGACGCCGAGATGGAGCGGCCAATCGCCGCGCTCGGCGAGCAGCTCGTACGCGCGGACCATGATCACCGGGTCATGGTGTTTGACGGAGATCTTGAAGTCATAGAATCCGTGTTCTTCGAACAGGGAGGCCTCCCACAGCGCGGATTCGACGAGCGCCTCGGGCGTGGCCTTACCGTATTTGTCCATCAGCCGTCTGTCCAGGGACCCGGCGTTGACGCCGATGCGGATGGACACGCCCGCCTCGGCGGCGGCCTCCGAGATCTCCTTGACCTGGTCATCGAACTTGCGGATGTTGCCGGGGTTGACGCGCACGCCCGCACAGCCCGCGTCGATGGCGGCAAAGACGTATTTGGGTTGGAAGTGGATATCGGCGATGACGGGGATCTGGGATTTGCCGGCGATGATCGGCAGGGCTGCGGCGTCGTCGGCGGTGGGGCAGGCCACGCGCACGATATCGCAGCCGGCGGCGGTGAGTTCGGCGATCTGCTGCAGCGTCCCGTTGATGTCCGTCGTCTGCGTCGTTGTCATCGACTGCACGCTCACCGGGGAATCGGATCCGACCCCCACTGTTCCGACAGCGATCTGCCTCGTCTTCCTTCGCGGAGAAAGCACGGGAGGCGGAGGTGCAGGCATTCCGAGATTGACCGATGTCACGAAGGATCCCTTCAGTCAGGCTGGTGACCAGCCACAATGTCCGAGCCGGCGCCGGTGCGGGACCCGAATTGTGCGGACCACCACCATTGTATGACCTCGCACTGACACAGGGCTGTCCGTCCGCAGGGCGTACCCCGAACAGCCTGCCGGCTGACGGTAGTGTGAAGGTGACCTGACATCGGCACGAAGGAGCAGCCCTGTGAGCACACCCGGATTCGTCGAACCCGATGTCGAGGCGATGGCTGCGGCTCTCGATGCCGCAGCACAGCAGCTCGACGAGCAGGGTGGATCCCTGGCTTGGGGAATCTTTCGCCGAGGCGGCCCTGCCCGAACCGTCAACGCCGACGTTCCGTACCGGATCGCTTCGATGACGAAGTCCTTCACCGCCGCGGCCGTCGGGTTCCTCGCCGCCGAGGGACTCGATCTCGACGCTCCCTTCGGTGTTCTGCTCCCGGAACTGGCGGATACTGCCATCGCCGACCGCACCTGCCGGCAGGCATTGACGATGAGCACCGGTTTCACGAAGGACGACCCGTGGGCGGACCGGATGGAGGCGATGACTCCGGCCGAGCTCACCGCCTGGCTGCACCGCGGCGCCATCGCCTGCGCGCCCGCCGACACCGGCTATGAGTATTCGAACCTCGGCTATGCGCTTCTCGGCATGGTCGCCGAGGCGGTCAC
>NZ_JBQDYQ010000096.1:0-7380 GCF_052105255.1 Brevibacterium sp. | reverse complement strand
CCCTTGACCAGGGGCGTGAGCACATAGCCGGGGTTGATCGCATTGCACGTCACTCCGTGGGGTCCGGCTTCGAGTGCGGTCGTTTTCGTCAGCCCCATGAGTCCGTGCTTGGCCGCGACGTAGGCGGACTTGTTCGCCGAGGCGCGCAGCCCGTGGACGGAGGAGAGGTTGATGATGCGCCCCCAGCCGCGTTCGCACATCTTCGGCAGCACCGCTTTCGTCAGCACGAACGGTGCTTCGAGCATGAGCGTGTTGATCAGCCGCCAGTCTTCGAGCGGGAATTCCGTGATCGGGTGAATCCGTTGGATGCCAGCATTGTTGACGAGGATGTCGACGTCGAGATCGGTGCCGTCCAGCGCCGAGGTGTCCGCCAGGTTGACTGCCCACGCTTCACCGCCGATCTCGTCGGCAACGGCCTGTGCCGAGTCGGCGTCGACATCGGCGACGATGACGGAGGCTCCGGCTTGCGCGAATGACTGAACGATCGCCTTGCCGAGACCGGATGCGCCGCCAGTGACGAGTGCGCGTTTGCCGGTGAGGTCTCCCATGAGATGTCCCTTTCGTGGTTCGGGTCTGTGGTCCGTGTCCATATTCCGCCGTGCGGAGGGTGAAGATTCATCGAGGTGGGCGCCGTGGCGGCTGCCGAGAGTATGTCGCAGTCCGACAGGCCAGCTCGATGCCAGGCAAAGGGGCGGTGCCGATACTCACCGACACCGCCCCCTCACCTGGTCACCATTCGGCCTCAATTGGCCGTGGTGACTCCGCGGCGCACCTTGTCTGCGTGGTCGAGCGAGCGCAGGTCGATCCCCTTGGTCTCGCGGGTGAACATCAGAGCGATGAACGAGATGATCGCAGCGGCCAACAGGTAGAGCGCGATCGGCACCGAGGAGCCGAAGGCGTCGAGCAGTGCGGTGGCGATGATCGGCGCGAAGGATCCAGCGACGATGGCCGTCACCTGGTAGCCGGTGGAGACGCCCGAGTTGCGCATGCGGGTCGGGAACATCTCGGACATGATCGCCGGCTGGCCCGCGTACATCAGTGCGTGGAAGACGAGACCGGTGAGGAGGGCGAGGAAGATCATGCCGGCACTGCCGGTGTCATACATCGGGAAGGCGAAGAAGCCCCAGGTCGCGGTCAGGATGATGCCCACGGCGTAGGGCATCTTGCGTCCGATCCGGTCGGTGGCGGCACCGACGAGCGGAACGAGGACTGCGTGGATCGCGTGGGCGCCGAGGAGGAGACCGAGGATCTCGGCGGATTCGATCTTCACCTGCGTAGCGAGGTAGGTGATCGAGAAGGTCACCACGAGGTAGTAGTGGATGTTCTCGACGAAACGCAGGCCCATCGCGGCGAAGACCTCACGCGGGTAGCGCTTGAACACGGCCTTGACGCCGTAGTCGACGCCCTCCTCGATCTCCTCGGCCTGAACCTCGCCGAAGATCGGGGCATCGGAGACGCGGGTGCGGATGTAGTAGCCGATGAGAACGATGACGGCCGAGAGCCAGAACGATACACGCCAACCCCACGACAGGAAGTGCTCTTCGGTCAGCGTTGCGGTGAGGACGAACAGAACAGCGGTGGCGAGCAGGTTGCCCAAGGGAACACCGGACTGCGGGAATGACGCCCAGAAGCCGCGTTCCTTGTTCGGAGCGTGCTCGGCCACGAGAAGGACCGCGCCACCCCATTCGCCGCCGACGGCGAAGCCTTGGACCACGCGCAGCAGCACGAGCAGGATCGGGGCGAGATAGCCGATCTGGTCAAAGGTCGGCAGACAGCCCATGAGGAACGTGGCCACACCGACGAGGACGATCGACAGCTGCAGCAGCTTCTTGCGTCCGTACTTGTCGCCGAAGTGACCGAAGACGATGCCGCCGACGGGGCGGGCGATGAATCCGACTGCGTAGGTGGCGAAGCCGGCCAGGATCGGCGTCAGCGGATTGTCGGACGGCGGGAACAGGATGTGGTTGAACACCAGTGTGGCGGCCGAACCGTAGAGGAAGAACTCATACCATTCGACAACCGTTCCGGCCATCGAGGCAGCGACGACCTTGCGCAGCTGGGCGCGAATCGACTTCCTCTCAGCATTGTTCTGAGAACTCATGGGACTCCTTCGTTTCCCCAATCCGCGTCACCGTTGAATGCGCGAATCGACTTGCTCTGGCGCCGATCGGCTGACAACCCGGGGCACTCAGACCGCATCGGCGCGGCCAGCGACCCCCTACTTCAGCCCAGTGTTTCGGGCGCTGGATATTTCTCATCCAAGGATCAGTGTGCGCCACGTTACAGAGTTTTTAGTCACGACCCGGCCATAATCCGAGAATTTCCGGTGCATATTCGTGCACAGCGGATGTGCAACTGATGTGCAGCCGGCAGATGCTGCTGCGGTCCGACCGCAAGGCCCATTGCGGCCCGATCGGCGCTGCGTGACAAGCCGTCCCTTACCCGCGACGAGTCCCCGCACCGAGGCCGCCCCGACCGCACCGTGGTCCCCGCCCCGACCGCACCGTGGTCCCCGCGCCGACCGACCAGAGACGCCCCGAACTCACCGCCGGCGCGGAGGCGCCTTCGCATCGCGTTCGGCCATCGAGGCGAGCATCGCATTGTAGGCGCGCAGCTCGGAGTCGTCGGTGCGGTCTTCGCTGCGGTCGATGCGCTTGGCTTCCCGGTCCGAGGACTTCGCCCATTGGACGCAGACCATGATCGCGATGAACAGGGTCGGGAACTCACCGATGCCCCACGCGATGGAGCCGCCGAGCTGCTGATCATCGATCGCCGTATAACCCCATCCTGCGCCGACGTTGCCGAACCAGTCACCGGCGATGAGCACGTTCGAGCTCATGATCGAGATGCCGAAGAAGGCGTGGAAAGCCATCGTCACCAGCAGCATCACGAGCCGCATCGGGAAGACAGGGCGCTTGACCCCTGGATCGATGCCGATGAGGGCTTGGGCGAACAGGTATCCGGCGCCGAGGAAGTGCGCGATCATCAGTTCGTGCCCGATATGTGTATCGAGCGCGTAGTACATGATTCCCGAGTAGTAGAAGACGACCAGCGAGCCTGCGAAGTTCACACTCGCCACGATCGGGTGCGCGAAGAAGCGCAGGTACGGAGTATGGACGAGCCAGAGCACCCATTCGCGCAGGCCGGCGGACCCGTCCGTGCGCGCCTTCGTTCCGCGCATGAGCATCGTGATCGGTGCCCCGAGGACGAGCGGCAGGGGCACGACCATGACCAGGAGCATGTGCTCGATCATGTGCGCGGAGAACTGCACCTCGCCGTAGACCCGGGGTCCGCCCGAGGTGACGTAGACGAGGAAGACCATGCCCACCAGCCAACTGATGAGGCGCAGCACCGGCCATTTGTCGCCTCGGCGGCGGAGGTTGATGAACGCCACGACGTAGGCGATCGAGAAGCCCACAGCGATCGCGATCCACAGCGGATCCATCGACCATTGGCTGAAATAGCGGGACAGGTTCGGCTTCGGCGGCAGCGGATCACCGGTGAGGATCTCGGCCGGGGAGGGATCGCCCACCGGTTCCTGCGGCACCGGCGGCTGCGACCGGGCCAAAGCTACAGCCATGCCCATCGTGACCCCGAAGAGGATGAATTCGACGATGATGAGCCGCCAGAATTCCACCGCCGCCGAAGCGGCAGAGCCCAAACGCGAGATGACGAACTGACGGTGCCAGAATCCGATCAGACCGAGCAGCACGGTCGCGAACGCCTTCGCGAGGATGACCTGCCCGTAGGGGGTCATCAGATCGTCGACGCCTTTCACGCGCAGGAGCGAATTGACGACTCCGGAGAAGACTATGAGACCGAAGGAGATGAGTGCGATCGTCGAATACCGTTCGACGATCGGCTTGAGGTTCTTCGAAGCGGCCAGGCGTGTTCCCAGCAGCGCAATGACGAAGAGCCCACCGAGCCAGAGGACCGCGCCGAGGATGTGCAGGCCGAGGCTGTTGACGGCCTGAGTATGCCCGGAGGCCTCTGCGGAGTGGCCCATCAGGGCCAAGGGCAGGATCACGGCGACGCTGAGCACCCCGGCGGCGGCGATGCCGACATGGGAGCGAGTGCCGAAGCACAGGGTCGAGGCGACGGCGATGAGGACGACGATGAGTACCCACAGCTGCCCGTAGGCGATCTGAGTGACGAACACGCCGAGTTGATTCGAGAAGTCGAGATAGGCCTGGGCGCCCACGGTATCGACGAATGAGAAGACGAGCACGGCGACCGCAGAGAGCGTCCACACGACCGAGGAGTATTCGGCGATCTGAATGGCCTTCGTCCACAGCGGGTCGAGAGGCACGTCATCGTCCGTGGGCTTGTGCCGGCGTGCGCGACCGCCTGCCGTGCGCGGGAGGATGAGGACGGCGAACATGAGTGCTCCGACGGTCAGTGACATCGCAATATTGAAGACGAACTTCGCTGCGGGAAGGCCGAAACGGACGACAGAGCCGGGGTCGTTGAGAAGAGTCGGGTTGGCTGCTCCAGTGAAGAAGAGTGCGGCCAGACCGGCGATCACCCCGAGGAAGACGACGATGGGGACCGTGGCACGTTGCACGAACCGTGTGATCGGCTCGATTCCTGTAGAACTCACTGCGCGCGGACCGCCCCTTCTGACATGACCCAAGGATATCGTTCGGCGTCGGCGCACTGCCAACCGGGAGATCTCTTCGTGGTCGAGATCTCGGGGAGCCGCCTCGGCGAGGATGGGTTCAGTCGTACGGGACGACGATCTTTCATATTCGAAGGCAGTCTGAGACGCTTGAAGATGCTCAGAGACGGCAAATGGCCCGGATCGCACGATCCGGGCCATTCGACGCTGCTGCGTTGATCAGTTCGGGCTGCCAGCGGCGCCCTTCAGCTTCGAACCAGCGGACAGCTTCACGGAGTAGCCGGCCTTGATCTGGATCTCTTCACCGGTCTGCGGGTTGCGACCCTTGCGAGCGGCACGCTCGGTGCGCTCAACGGAGAGCCAGCCGGGGATGGTGAGCTTTTCGCCCTTGGCCACGACGTCGGAGAAGACATCGAAGACACCATCGAGCACGTCCGAGACCTGCTTCTGGGTCAGGCCGGACTTCTCGGCAACTTCTGCAACGAGCTCACTGCGGTTCTTAGCCATAAAAGTGTCCTCCTTAGGACAAGTCGGTAGGTCACCGGTCCGTTTTTCCGATGACGAACTTCCTCGAGATTACCAGCTCGACTTGGTAACGCCGGGCAACTCGCCGTTGTGAGCCATTTCGCGGAAACGAACTCGCGAGAGTCCGAACTTCCGGAGGTAGCCACGCGGACGACCGTCGACCTGGTCACGGTTGCGAAGGCGAACCGGCGAAGCATCGCGGGGAAGCTTCTGCAGGGCGAGGCGTGCCTCTTCGCGCTGCTCGTCGGTGGAATCGGGGTGGGTCAGCTGACGCTTGAGAGTCGCGCGGCGCTCTGCATAGCGTTCAACGATGACGCGACGCTGCTTGTCTTTTGCGATCTTTGACTTCTTAGCCATGTGCGCTCAGCGCTCCTCTCGGAAATCGACGTGCTTGCGGACTACGGGATCGTACTTCTTGAGCACGATGCGGTCCGGAGTGTTGCGGCGGTTCTTGCGGGTCACGTAGGTGTACCCGGTGCCGGCCGTCGACTTGAGCTTGATGATGGGACGAACATCCTGTGCCTTAGCCATCAGAGCTTCACTCCCTTGGCGATGAGTTCGTTGACCACAGCGTCGATTCCGCGAGCGTCGATGACCTTGATGCCCTTAGCGGACAGAGTCAGCGTGACGTTGCGGCGCAGCGACGGAACGTAGTAGCGCTTTTTCTGAATGTTCGGGTTGAAGCGGCGCTTCGTGCGGCGCTTCGAGTGGGACACGTTGTGTCCGAAACCGGGGACGGCCCCGGTTACCTGGCAGGTTGCTGCCATGTCTCTCCTCCAGTTCACAAGTTACCGACTCTCGAAACAAGCTCCTGCGGAATCACACATGAGTGTTCTCCCCGCTCGCTTGCGCCGATGTCGGAAGACATCAACAAATTTTCTCGACTGTCACCGTGAAAATTGTGTACGCCGAAACAGGTCTGCCCGTTCGGGCGAGATGTCTCACCAGCGCTGAAGCCGTAGCCTGTGAGAGATGGCCGAAGCTGGAGTGCAGCGGTGGGTGAGCACCATGCGTGTCCTAACAGATCGATCGGTGACCTGCCTGCTACGACACAACAGAAATCAATCTTACTGAGACAGCGGGCCGGAGGGCAAATTCATCTCGGCTTCTGCGGCGGTGTCTTCATCACGGACTTCAGCCGGTCCGAGGTGGTTTCTGCGGCCTCCACCGACGCCGAGAGGGACTTTCACAGCTGAGGTCAAGCCAACTCGGTGATTTCCGCAGTAGGCTTTCGTCGGCAACGCGTCCTGTCGGCGATCCTGTTGAACGCCTGCTCGACTCGTGCCAAGGTAAGTAGATGATTGCCACCACATCTGGCATTCGGGAGGACTGATGAGCGACGTTCCACAGAGGCCGCGCATTCGTCCGGCGACGAGCGACGACTGGCACAAGGATTCTGGTGAATCCGCTGGTCAGAACCCGACGTACGGGAATGGAGCGGACCGTTCGTCTGCCGATTTCGACAACTCGACCTACTACGAGTACCTCGAACGGCACACGGGGGAACAGTCGATCTCGAAAGCCCGCAGCGGCAATGTCTTCGCGCCTGCCGGACACTCACCATTCGATGATTCTCACCCTGCCGGCCCACATCAGTATGGAAATTCTCGGCAGGCTCAGCCGTCGGGCGTCAGCGGCGCCGGCGACGACGGCGGCGGCTCGGCACAGAACGGACCGCAGACCCCTCCACCGCAGTTTCCGCCCACCGCCCCCAGCGAATCGTCGTCCGGCAATGGGCTGAAGATCACCGTCGTCATCATCGCCATCCTCATGATTCTGGCACTGGTGGGATTCTTCGGCATCCGGTGGCTGGCTCCCTCGTCGGGAACCGTCCCCGTCGATGTCGGATCAGGTGAGCCGGAGAGCCCGTCACCCAGCCCGTCCGACGATCTGGTCCAACCGACGAAGAGTCCGGAAGACCAGCTCGACGCTTATACCGAAGAAGGCACTGAGAAAGCCGCTGCCCTCGAAGGTGAGTGGGTGACTCAGGTGAGTGCGAAGAACGTCGGCCTCAAGGCCGACGGCAAGACATGGTCGGCGCAGGACATCCTCAACGAGTACGAAGCCAATAAGATCAAGTATCCGGGCGCGATCCTCATCCACAGCGGCGATTGGGCCTCGTACAAGGACGGCAGCTACTGGGTCACGGTCGTCGACACCGGCTACAGCGACCCGGATCAGGCGCTCGACCAGTGCCGTTCGTGGGGTCTCGACCGCAACCACTGCATCGCCAAGCG
>NZ_JBQDYQ010000095.1:0-7460 GCF_052105255.1 Brevibacterium sp. | reverse complement strand
AAAACCTTCCTCCCCCTCTAATTACTACGTGACGGCGGCCCAGCAACCTCGCGCGAGGTTGCTGGGCCGCCGTCACGTAGTATTTAGGGCCCATAGTCATGAGGAGGAAGTAACGATGGACGTTCCTCACGATCCAGAGGTCGACGCGGTTCTGACCGGCCTGCTGGGATCACTGGGCGAGAGCAGCAGCGTCTTCGGTGCCGGTCGACTCGGTGCCGAGTGGTCGGCGAAGCGGCTGAAGACCGAAACCCATCACGTCGTCATCGAAGTTCCGCCGGATGAGACCGAACGCGTTCTCAATCAGGTGACTCACCTGTTGTCTGCACACACGCCTGCGACCGACGACCCTGTTGTCACCATCCGCGGTGGCATCGGATCAGGCTTCGCGTCGATGAATCCGGCCTACGTCATCGTCGTGCTCGACCGGAGAGAGTCGACCCTGGGGATCGCGGCCCATGCAAAAGAGGGCCTCATCAAACAGCGAACGGCGCAGAAGGCCGTCTCTAAGATCCGGGAAGCCATCGCCCTCTGACACTCCGAGAACTACCTGACGGCGGCCCAGCAACCTCGCGCTGGGCCGCCGTCAGGTAGCAATTAGAGGGAGTTGAGGATGGCGCGGCTGCCGGAGAGACCTAAGCGCGACGCGCCGGCGGCGATCATCTCCTCGGCGGCTGCGGCGGTGCGGATTCCGCCGGAGGCCTTCACTCCCAGACGGTCGCCCACGGTGTCGCGCATGAGCGACACGGCATGAGCGCTGGCACCTCCGGCCGGGTGGAACCCGGTCGACGTCTTGACGAATCCGGCTCCGGCGGCCTCCGCGCGGCGGCAGGCCTCGACGATCTGCTCGTCGCCCAGCGCCGCCGACTCGATGATGACCTTGACGAGGGCGTCCCCGCTGGCCTCGACGACACCGCGGATATCGGCCTCGAGTCCGTCGAAGTCTCCGGCGACGGCCTGTCCGATGTTGATGACCATGTCCACCTCGGCGGCGCCGTCGGCGACGGCCTGAGCAGCCTCAGCGGCTTTGATCTCCGGCTTCACCTGGCCGGAGGGGAAACCGACGACGGTCGCCACGACAAGCTCACCCGGATCGGTGACCGGCAGCATGGACGGTGACACGCAGATCGCGAGCACGCCCAGCTCCTTCGCCTCCGCCACGAGGGCGTCGACGTCGGCGGGGGTCGCTTCGGGCTTGAGCAGGGTGTGGTCGATGATGTTCGCGACATCGGTGCGGCTGGTCATTCGGTCCTCCAGAAGTGGTCGAGCAAGGTTGCGTGGACAAGCAAGGTTGCGTGGTCGTGCATGGCTGCGCGTGCCGATGACGCGCGAAGTGTCGTCAGGTCCAGCGTAGCGAGGCCAGCGGCCGCGCGGCAGTGCTGAGAGTGTGCGATTCGGCTCAGGTGATCGTGTCGAAGATGATCGATTCCGGCACCGAGGCGGCATCCCCGCCGATCTCGACCGCGGACTCCAGCGCTTCGATGGCGCGTTCGAAGCGTTCCGGGGTCGCCGTGTGCAGTGTCATGAGCGGCTGACCTGCCGTGACGGTGTCCCCGGGTTTGGCGTGGAGTTCGATTCCCGCGACGTCCTGGACCGGATCTTCCTTCCGTGTTCGTCCGGCGCCCAGCCTCCACGAGGCGACTCCCACCGACAGCGCATCGAGCTTCGTAAGCACCCCGGAATCGGTCGCAGTGACGACTTCGGTGTGCTCGGCCACCGGCAGAGAGGCATCCGGGTCGCCGTGCTGGGCGCGGATCATCTGCTTCCACTTGTCCATGGCCCGCCCGTCGGCCAAGGCGGCGCGGACGTCGACACCGGTCTTGCCCGCCAGGTGCAGCATCTCCTCGGCAAGGGCCACGGTGAGGTCGACGACGTCGGCGGGTCCGCCTCCGGCCAGGACCTCGACGGATTCGCGGACCTCGAGAGCATTGCCGACGGTCAGCCCCAAGGGCGTGGACATATCGGTCAGCAGCGCCGAGGTCTTCACCCCGGCGGCCTTGCCGAGCTCGACCATCGTCTGGGCGAGCGTGCGGGCCTTCGTCAGGTCCTTCATGAACGCTCCGGAGCCGACCTTGACGTCGAGAACGAGCCCGGAGGTGCCCTCGGCGATCTTCTTCGACATGATCGACGAGGCGATGAGCGGAATGCAGTCGACCGTCGATGTGATGTCGCGCAGTGCGTAGAGCTTCTTATCGGCTGGCGCCAATCCGGATCCGGCGGCGCAGATGACGGCGCCGACATCCTCGAGCTGGTCGACGATCGCCTCATTGCTCAGTCCCGCCTGCCACCCGGGAATCGATTCGAGTTTGTCCAAGGTGCCGCCGGTGTGGCCGAGACCGCGGCCGGAGAGCTGCGGGACGGCCACGTCGAAGACGGCGACGAGCGGTGCCAGGGGCAGGGTGATCTTGTCGCCGACTCCCCCGGTCGAATGCTTGTCCGAGGTGGGCCGGGACAGGGACGAGAAGTCCAAGCGCTCACCGGAGTCGATCATCGCCTGCGTCCAATGCGCGATCTCAACCGGTGCCATGTCGTTGATGAAGATCGCCATGGCCAGGGCCGCCATCTGCTCTTCTGCGACGGCGCCGCGGGTGTAGGCGTCGATGACCCAGTCGATCTGATCCTTGCTCAGGGCCCGGCCATCGCGTTTGGCGGCGATGACATCGACGGTGTCGAATGCTTCTACGCTCACGGTCTCAATCCTTCGTTGTCGTCGAAATCTTCGTTGTCGGCTCAGTCGTCGCTCTCAAGGCCCTGCCGTCTCGTTCCGGCCACGACCGCCTCGGCGAGGAGACGATCGGTCAGTGCTTGGCCTCATGGTCGCGGCGTGCGGCGGCCAGATGGTCGGGGCCGAATGCCTCGGGCAGGACCACGGACATCGGGGCGCGTCCGCTGGGCATGTTGATGACGAGATCGTTGCCGCCGTGTTCGAACAGCAGCTGTCGGCATCGCCCGCAGGGGACGAGGGTGTTGCCCTGCCCGTCCACGCAGTCGAAGGCGACGAGGCGGCCCCCGCCTGTCATGAACAGCTCGGACACCAATGAGCATTCCGCGCACAGGGTCACCCCGAACGAAGCGTTCTCGATATTGCAGCCGCCGACGATGCGACCGTCGTCGACGAGTCCGGCTGCTCCGACAGGGTAGTCCGAGTACGGCACATAGGCGCTCGCCATCGCCCGTGTCGCCTCGGCTCGCAGCAGCTCCCAAGTGCCTTCGCTGAGGTCGTCGGGGCTCACCGGGGTGGGTTCCTCGCTCCAGGCCGGGTCGGTCGACTCGGGTGCGGATGCGCGGGGTTCGGGGGCAGTCATGGGGATAACTCTTCCTTCGGGTGGTGACTGTGGGATGATCGAGGGGAAATGCAGATCCATCGCCGAGGCGGGGATCACTTCACGTAGGGCACACCTTCCGCGGCCGGCGGGCGGACCCTGCCGACGAATCCGGCGACAGCGAAGACGGTGACGATGTAGGGCAGCATGAGCAGCAGCTCGTTGGCCACCGGGGTGCCGATGGACTGCAGAGTGTTGCCGAGGCTCTTGGAGAAGCCGAACAGCAGGGCCGCCAGCAGCGCACCCTTCGGGTTCCATTTGCCCAGGATCATCGCGGCCAGGGCGATATAGCCCTGCCCGGCCGACATCTCCTTGCCGAATGCCAGTCCGGAGCCGACGGTGAAGAAGGCACCGCCCAGACCGGCGATGGCACCGGCGAGCAGAGTGTTGCGCACGCGGGTGAAGTTGACCTTGATGCCGACGGTGTCCGCGGCCTTCGGGTGCTCACCGACGGCGCGCATCCGCAGTCCCCACTTCGAGCGGAAGACGAAGATCTGCAGGGCGATGACGACGACGTACATGATGTAGACGAGGATGTTCTGGTCGAACAGCACCCGTCCGAGCACCGGAATATCCGACAGCAGCGGGATCGGCAGATTCGGCAGCTTCTGCCGGGAGTTCCACAGTCCCGGATCCTGGGTGAGCACCGTCGAGTACAGGAAGCTCGTGATGCCGACGACGAGGACGTTGAGGACGACGCCGATGATGATCTGGTTGACCCAGTACTTCACCGCGAAGAAGGTGAGCACCACGGCGACGAGCGCCCCGGCGATGGGGGCGGCGAGCAGACCCGCGTACGGGTTCTTCACCACCGAGGCGACGACCGCGGCGAGGAAGGCGCCGGCCAGCAGCTGGCCTTCGATGGCGATGTTGATGATGCCCGACCGTTCTCCCACGAGTCCGCACATGGCGCCGAAGATCAGCGGCACGGACAGTGCCAGGGCACCGGCGAGCAGCGTGGTCAGCGGGATCACGCCACCGGATCCGCCGCCTGCCCAGGCGAGGAAGGACAGGACGAAGATGACGCCGAAGAGCATCGGGAACCAGGAGCCGAGGTCGATGCGCTTGATCGCCACATAGATCGACACGGCGGCCATGATGACGAGCAGGATGCCCAGCGTCAGCCCCGCCGCAGTCGAAGACACGGCGAAGTCGGGGATGGCGAAGAAGTCTCCGCCGGTGGCCACGCGGAAGGTCGTCTGTCCGTCACGGCCGATGAGGCCGAAGAAGATGAGCGAGACCAGCGCCAGGATCGTATAGACGATCGGGAACTTCCAGGCGATCGGCGCAAGCGCCTTGACCTGGGTCGAAGGTGTCTTATCCATGGTCTGAGCGGTCATCTCAGTCCTCCTTCCGCTTGAGCACCGGTGTGGGCAACCGGAAGATCGACCTCACCAGCGGCGGGGCCGCGATGAGCAGCACGATGACTGACTGGACGACGAGGACGATGTCGATCGGCGTACCGGTCTGGGACTGCATGAGGTAGCCGCCGGCCTTGAACGCACCGAAGAGCAGACCGGCGAGGAACGTCCCCAGCGGTTTCGACCGTCCCAGCAGGGCGACGGTGATCGCGTCGAAGCCGATCGACCCGCTGATGCCGCCGGTGAGTTTGTATTCGGTGCCGAGCACCTGGGCGGCACCGCCGAGTCCGGCCAGGGCGCCGGCGACGATCATGACCGTCACAGTCACCTTGGACACGGAGATGCCGGCGGTCCGCGCCGCGTGCGGGTTCGCACCGACGGCCTTGAACTCGAAGCCGATCGTCGACCGCTCGAGCAGCCACCACACGAAGATCGTGGCGAGGATGGCGATGATGAAGCCGAAGTGGAGGCGGAACGGCGCAGGCAGCAGCAGGAACATCTGCGCGGAGTCATCGATGACACGTGACTGCGGGTTGGCCGAGCTCGTGTGCGTGAACCAGTTCTGCTTGAGCAGGTAGCCCAGTGCATAGCCGGCGATCGAGTTGAGCATGATCGTCACGATGACTTCGTTGGCGCCGGTGCGCGCCTTGAGCACGCCGGCGATGCCGGCCCAGATCGCACCGCCGATGATGCCGCCGACGACGGCGACGAGCATGTGGACGACGGGAGGCAGCGGCAGCGCATAGCCGAGGAATCCGGCGATGGTCGCGCCGAGGATGACCTGGCCCTGACCGCCGATGTTGAACAGACCGCAGCGGAAGGCCAGGGCGATGCCGAGACCGGTGAGGATGAGCGGGGTGCCCGAGACCATCGACTCGGTCAAGGGCCGGATGGCGCGTTCGGTGGTGCGTGCTTCCCAGTCGAAGACCGCCCCGCGGAACAGCGCCGAATAGGCGTTGCCGACGGTCTGGAAGAGCGTGGCGAAGAACTCGCCGGGCGCGGCGAAGAAGTTCTCGGCCGCCGCGACGACCTCAGCGTTCGATACGGCGATGAGGACGCCGCCGAACAGGAGGGCGAGCACGATCGCCAGCAGCGAGACGAGCCAGGATCCCGACAGGATCTGCTGCAGCAGGGTCTGTTCCCTGCCGTCTGCGGCCTCGGACTTCGGCGGCGGTGCCGGCGAAGGAGCCGTCGGTGCGATATCAGTCGTCATTTGGTCTCCTCCGCCGAGGTGGTGGCTGAGTCGTCGTCCGTTGCTTCGAGGGCTTCGTCGGCGGGAACGCCGGCCATCATCAGGCCCAGTGCCTCGCGGGAGGTCTCGGGTCCCACGATGCCGACGATGCGTCCGGCGTACATCACGGCGATGCGGTCGGCGAGGCCGTAGACCTCGTCGAGCTCGGTCGAGACGATGATGCAGGGGGTGCCGGAATCGCGTTCGGCGATGACGCGCTTGTGCACGAATTCGATCGATCCGACGTCGAGTCCGCGGGTGGGCTGGCTGGCGATGAACAGTCGCAGATCGCGGCCGAGCTCGCGGGAGAGCACCACTTTCTGCTGGTTTCCGCCGGAGAGGGTCGAGATCGGATCGGAGACGCTGCCGAGGCGGATGTCGAACTCCTCGACCTTCTTCTTCGCCTCTTCGTTGATGACCTTCGACCGCATATTCAGGCCCTTGGCATAGGGCTCACGATCGTAGACGTCGAGGATCATGTTCTCGCGGATCGCAAACTCCGCGATGATGCCGTCGGTCGACCGATCTTCGGGAACGAATCCGATGCCGGCACCGAGGAGGTCCTTGACCGAATCCCCGACGAGCTTCTTCCCATCGAGGGTGATCGTGCCCAACCGCGGTTCAGTGAGACCGATGATCGTCTCGGCCAGTTCGGTCTGCCCGTTGCCCTGGACACCGGCGACGGCGAGGATCTCGCCGCGACGGACGTCGAAGGACACGTCGTCGACGACGACGTTCTCGGCCTTGTCGACGACGGTGAGTCCGCGGACCTGGAAGGTGGCGTCGCCCGGATCGGCGGCGTCCTTCTCGGTCGTCAGGGACACGGCGCGGCCGACCATCTGGCTGGCCAGTTCGGTCTCGGTCGAGTCCGGGGAGGCCTCGCCGACGATCTTGCCGCGGCGGATGACGGTGATGGCGTCGGCGATCGCGCGGACTTCGCGGAGTTTGTGGGTGATGAACACGATCGAGGTGCCCTGCTCTTTGAGCTGGCGCATGATCGAGATGAGTTCGTCGGTCTCCTGCGGAGTCAGCACGGCCGTGGGCTCGTCGAGGATGAGGATCTCGGCGTCCCGGGACAGGGCCTTGATGATCTCCACGCGCTGCTGGGCGCCGACCGGCAGGTCCTCGATGAGGGCGTCGGGGTCGATATTGAAGTTGAAGCGCGACGAGATCTCTTTGACCTTCTTGCGCGCCTCGTTGATGTCGAGGAGTCCGAGGCTCTTCGTCGGTTCGTAGCCCAGCGCCACGGATTCGGCCACGGTGAACACGGGCACGAGCATGAAGTGCTGGTGGACCATGCCGATTCCCGCGGCCACGGCATCGCCCGGGCCGGAGAACTTCACCGGCTCGTCGTCGATGAGGATCTCTCCTCCATCGGCGTCGTAGAGTCCGTAGAGGACGTTCATCATGGTGGATTTGCCGGCGCCGTTCTCACCCAGCAGGGCGTGGATCTCGCCCGGCTGGATGGTGAGATCGATGTGGTCGTTGGCCACGAACGATCCGAACACCTTGGTCATCCCGCGAAGCTCGAGTTTCACTGCTTCCGGT
>NZ_JBQDYQ010000094.1:0-7640 GCF_052105255.1 Brevibacterium sp. | reverse complement strand
GGTTGCTGGGCCGCCGTCGGGTAGCAATTAGAGGGATTCTAGGACTTTGCGGACTCCGGCGTTGCGCAGGGACTCGTGACGGACCGAGGCCCAATAGGACACCTTCTTGGAGAACAGCTCCGGCAGCACCTGCACTAGGCGCGAATTGCCGTGGGCGAGGAAGTCCGGCAGGATGCCGATCCCGGCCCCGTGTGAGGTCGCGAGCACGTGCGCATGCACCGAGGTGGACCGGAAGAAGCCTGCCCCACGGGGAAGGACATCGGCCGCCTCGTCGAGATCATCGACCCGCAGCGAATTCTCGATGTAGTAGACCATCCGGTGGTCGGCCAGATCATCCAGCGTCTGCGGCATCGGATGCGAGGAGATGTAGTGCTGCGAGGCATAGAGCTGGAGCCGGTAGTCGCGGATGTGCTTGGCAATCGACCGCGGGGCATCGGGACGCCCGACGACGATCTCGATATCGACACCCGACCGGTACTGCCTGGCCCGCTGCGTGGCGGTGATCAGCTCGATCTGCAGTCCCGGATGCTGCGCCTGTAGTGTGGTGAGCGCCGGAACGGCATACTCGAGGGCGAAGGCCTGCGGACAGGCCAGCCGGATCGTCCCGGACAGAGCCGAGTTCGAATGCGCATCGATGCGGCCCAGCGCGGCCTCGATATCCTCGGCGATCGGCAGCAGCTGGCGCCCGGCGGCGCTGAGCTCCCACCCGTCGGGGGAAGCCACGAGCACGCGATCGCCGTACGCTTTCTCGAGCGCGGCGATGCGCCTGGACACGGTCGTGTGGTTGAGGCCGAGGCTGTGCGCGGCGGCCGTGAACTTCCCCAGTCGGGCGACGGCGAGCAGAGTCAGCAGATCCTCGGGAGCGATCTGCAGACCTGAACTGCCAGGTGCATAGGAAGCCATAGTTCCTCCATTCTATCTGCGTCCGCGCACATAACCGGTGCGGAATAGGTGAGGCGGCCCGCCGGGCTTCCGTCCATCGACTGGCGTACTGTGAGAGGGAACACCTAAGAGTTGCTGAACATGATGCGAGGAGGCATATTATGTCGACGATTGGATGGGTTGGTCTGGGGAATATGGGCCGCCCGATGACTGCGAACCTGGTCAGGGCCGGTCACACCGTCAATGGTTTCGATCTCGTCCCCGAAGCCGTGGACGCAGCCGCGAAGTACGGGGTGAACCCCGTGAACTCCATCGCCGAGGCGGTCGCCGGTGCCGATATCGTCTTCACCATGCTGCCCAAAGGTGAGCACGCCCGCACCGCCTACCTCGAGCCCGACGGGGTCCTGGCCAACGCGGACCAGAGGACCCTCCTCGTCGATTCCTCGACGATCGACTTCGATTCGGCTCGTCTTCTCCATTCCGAGGCGAAGAAGGCAGGCTTCCGCCTGATCGACGGACCCGTCTCCGGCGGAGTCACCGGTGCCGAAGCCGGCACCCTGACGTTCATGCTCGGCGGTGCCGACGCCGACATCGAAGAGGCTCGCCCCTTCATTGAGGCGATGGCCGGCAACATCTTCCACGCCGGTGGTGACGCCGCAGGTCAGGCAGCGAAGATCGTGAACAACATGATGCTGTCGATCAGCCTCCAGGGTGTCGTCGAAGGCGCCGTGCTCGCCGATCGCTTCGGCCTCGACCCGAAGGTCTTCCACGATATTGCGAAGGTGTCCTCCGGTGACTCCTGGCCGCTGCGTACGTGGTACCCGGTGCCGGGCGTGACGACGACGGCCGCGGCGAACAACGAGTTCCAGCCCGGCTTCGCCACCGCACTCATGCACAAGGACGTCGGCCTGGCCCTCGCCGGCGCCGAGACCCAGGGTGTCGAGCTCCCGGCCGCCGCCCTCGTCCACGCGCAGCTGCAGAAGCTCATCGACGAAGACCTCGGTGGACTCGACACGTCCGCCCTGATCAAGAACATCGACCCGAACGCCGAGGGTCTGCCGAAGTAGACACTGCAACGGGGCCGAGGCGGCACCGAGCTGCGGACGATCCGTGTCGAAGAACCATAATGAATTCGACACGGATCGTCCGCAACTCGTTTCCCGGCCCGGTGGACCGGCTAGGTGGACCGGCCCGGACGCGGGCCCGTTGCCGTCGCGACACCTGGTGCGGGACTCGGCCGCCGGAGCATCCTCGGCGACCTGAAACTTCGTGCGGCTCATGTCAGACTTGAGTCATGAGTACGCCTGATTCAGCCTCCCCGCTCTCCGCCGACGACATCGCCGCCATCACCGGCAACCTCGACGAGGTGGCTGATCGGGCCCGGGCCGCCGCCGAGGCGAGCGGTCGCAGCGGGGACGATGTGCGCGTGCTGCTGGCGACGAAGACGCAGCCGGCGGAGAAGATCCGCGTCGCCCTCGAACACGGGTTCACGCTCATCGGCGAGAACAAGGTGCAGGAGATCACCGGCAAGGCCGAGGCGCTCGCCGACCTCGAGCCCGAGACCCACCTCATCGGACCGCTGCAGCGCAACAAGGTCAATCACACCCTGCGGCATGCTCAGTGCATCCAGTCCGTCGACAACCTCCCGCTGGCCGAGAAGATCAACAACCGCCTCGACGTCCTCGATGAGACCGTCGACTACTTCATTCAGGTCAACACCTCCCGCGAGGACTCGAAGTTCGGTGTCGCACCCGAATACGCCGAGAAGCTCATCACCGCGACCCGGGCACTCGGCCGGATGCGGCTGCGCGGACTCATGACGATCGGACTGCCCGGCAGCAGCCCCGAAGAGATCCGCCCCAGCTACTCCGACCTGCGCGAGCTCAGCGAGACGCTGCGCGGATCAGGGGTCATGCCCGCCGAGGCGGCCGAGCTGTCGATGGGCATGAGCGGCGACTTCGAACTCGCCATCGCCGAAGGAGCGACGATCGTCCGCGTCGGATCGAGCATCTTCGGCGCTCGCGACTATTCCTGACCGGCCCTCCACACCCGTACGGGCCGACTCGGCATCCGCCGCATTCCCGGGCGGGGGAGAGAACCGTCACTTGATGACGTTGGGAAGGCCGCCTCGGTGGAGGATCTGCAATCATAGAACCATGAACAGCAGTCCAAATATCTCCGCGTCTGCCAACTCCTCGGCACGGGACGTCAAGGTCCGTGCGCCCGAACTCGTCGGTCGTCGGTGGATGAACTCCGGCGGCAAGGACCTGACCCTGGCCGATCTGCGCGGAAAGGTCGTCCTCCTCGACTTCTGGACTTTCTGCTGCATCAACTGCCTCCACGTCCTCGACGAACTGCGCCCGTTGGAGGAGAAGTACGCCAAGGAGCTTGTCATCATCGGCGTGCACTCGCCGAAGTTCGAGTTCGAACGCACCGTCGAAGCCGTCGACCAGGCCGTGGAGCGCTACCAGGTCGAACACCTCGTCCTCGACGACCCCGACCTCGTCACCTGGCAGGCGTACACCGCTCGCGCCTGGCCGACCTTGGCCGTCATCGACCCCGAGGGCTACCTCGTGGCGACCATGTCCGGTGAGGGCCATGCAGCCGGTCTCACCGAGATCATCGAGGGCCTCATCGAGGAGCACTCGGCCAAGGGCACCCTCCATTCGGGTGACGGCCCCTACGTTCCGCCGCCGGCCCCGGAGACGGATCTGTTCTACCCGGGCAAGGCCACTCGCCTGCCCTCGGGCCACCTCCTCGTCGCTGATTCCGGACACCACAGCCTCGTCGAATACGACGATGATGCGGCCACGATCCTCCGCCGCATCGGCACCGGTGAACGCGGCGGCGTCGACGGCGACTTCGCCTCGGCGAGCTTCAGCGAACCCGGCGGCATCACCGTGCTGCCTGCCGACCTGGCGGCCGAAGTCGGCTACGAGCTCGTCGTCGCCGACACCGTCAACCACACCCTGCGCGGAATCGACCTGACGAACGACACGGTCACGACGATCGCCGGCACCGGCGAGCAGCACATGGTCGGCGCCATCGACAATGTCCGCGGCAAGCCCGGTGAACTGGGACGATACGACGGGCCCGCCCTTCATGTGAAGCTGTCATCGCCGTGGGATGTCCTCTTCGTCCCCTCCACCGCCGAGGTGGTCGTGGCGATGGCAGGCAACCACACCCTCTGGTCTTTCGACCCGAAGGCCGGCACGATCCGCATCCTCTCGGGCACGATGAACGAAGGTCTGGTCGACGGCGATGGGGAGTCTGCGTGGTTCGCTCAGTCCTCCGGCCTCGACCTCGGGCCCGAGGGCGAGGTGTTCGTCGCCGACTCCGAGACCTCGGCGATCCGCCGCCTCGACCCGGCAACCGGTGAGGTGGCCTCACTGGTGGGTGTCGGTCTCTTCGACTTCGGCTTCCGTGACGGGCCTGCCGCCGAGGCGCGCCTGCAGCACCCGCTGGGCGTGCGCAGTCTGCCCGACGGGTCGGTCGCGATCGCCGACACCTACAACGGTGCGATCCGCCGCTTCAACCCGAAGACCGAGGAAGTCACGACTCTCGCGCGCGGACTGCGCGAACCCTCGGACATCGTCCTCATCGACAATGCGGGCACCCCCGATGACGCCGAACTCATCGTCGTCGAATCCGCGGCGCACGCACTCACTCGGGTGAAGCTGCCCAAGGACGCTCAGAAGGTCGACGAGGGCGCGCTGACGACGAAGCGCCCGTCGACCGAGATCGCCTCCGGTCCGGTGGCGCTGACCGTGAGCTTCACGGTCCCGGCCGGTCAGAAGCTCGACGACCGCTGGGGCGACCCCACGTTCCTGCAGGTGTCTGCGACGCCGCCGGAGCTCATCGTCTCCGGAGCCGGCGGTGCCGAAGGGCTCCGCCGCGATATCGTCATCGATCCCGAGTTCACCGAGGGAGTGCTGCACGTGACTGCCCGGGCCGCCGCCTGCGATGGCGAGCCCGGGGGAGAGATTCCGCTGCACGCGGCCTGCCACCTCTACCAGCAGGACTGGGGAATCCCCGTCGAGCTCGCGGACTCGGCGCCGAACGAACTCACCCTCGACCTCCGCGGCGCCTGAGCGCTCGGCCACCGGAGTGAGGGCCGCAGCCGATCAGGCGGACGGTCATCGCTGAAACGCCCCTGCACGGAGATCGTTGGGTCGATCCACGGCGTTCAGGGCACCGAAATCGCCGTGGATCGACCCAACAATCGCTGTGGCAGGGCGAACCCCTGGGGGAGCGCCCTCAGGCGATGGTGACATCGCCGAGGCGACGCGGCTCGAAGCTCACCTGTGAGGACCTGACGACCACTGAGCCGCCCAGGACGAAGGAGAGCTTCTCGTCGAAGTCGTGTTCGGCAGCGGTGACGATGTCTCGGTAGCGTCCCTTGACCCGCACCTCGACCGTCGAAGGGGTGAGCTCGAGATCATTGCCGGACGAGGTCAGTCCGATCTGCGGACTGCGCTCGAGCGACCACGAGACATCACCGATGATCTCGTTGTCCGTGTCGTAGCCGAAGACGCAGCCGGCCGGCATAAGGGTCTTCGACTTCATGCAGTCCTGCAGATGGTCGGTGACCTGCTCTTCCACGGTCTGCTCGAGCTTGGCCGTCGGCTGTGGCGAGAGCTTCACGGTGGGGGAGTCGCCGGGGGCGGTCACCTCGGTGCGTTGAGATCTGGACTTCAGATACGTCGCATCGAACCCGACGAGGTAGCTCGCCGGGAACAGCACCGGCACACTTCCGGTGCTGACTCCGTAGCCGTTGACCGTCGCCGTCGACGATCCGGAGACGTCGAGGGTCAGCGTCGGCCAGTTTTCCTGCTCGATGGCCCATCGGTTGAAGAGTCCCGCGCTGGCGGGCAGGCGGACCATATCGAGATCGACGGTCTGCTCCTGCGAGGAGAGGCTGAAGCTGAGTCGGACCTTCGCATGGTCGCCGTCGACGGAGAGGGTCTCGGCTTCGGGATCGCGCGGCAGATCGGGAGCCGCCGAGAGGACGTCGTCGCTGAGCGCCAAGGTCGACGACGGTGTCGGGGCGGACAGGTAGGAGAAGGCACCCTGCGCATCGCCGTGTTCGACCGCCGAGATATAGGCCTCGGCGGCCCGGGCGGGCGTGTAGACGGTGAGGTTGAGGAGGGGGACCGCTGCAACCGTGAGGACGATGACCGTCAGTGCTGAGATCAGAAGTCTGCGCGAGGTTCGCATGGCGCTCCTGATTCGGTTGGGGACTGAAGGGGGGACTGGGCAGTCCTCAGTCTATCTGCCGCGCGTCACTCGACCGGGTAGGCGTGCAGGGCGGAGGTGTCGACCTCGACGAAGACATGCGTGCCGACCTTGACGTTGGTGCGCAGTTCGGTGATCGTCGCGCCGAGCCCCGGATGCAGAACCCCGAATCCGATGGCCGGCGTCCGGCTTCGCGGCACGCCGGCGAGGTCGGCGAGGTCGACGTCGAGGGCGAGGCCCATCTCAGTGTCGACCGGTGAGAGCTTCGCCTGCAGGCAGGAACCGCGATCACGGAGTCCGGTGACGATGGCTTCGAACACCGTCGCCGAGGTGAACGCCGGGTCGTGTTCGTCCAGTGACAGGAGGGCGGCGCGCCACCCCAGAGTCACGAACACCTTCCCGTCGAGTTCGGTGCGGGCGCGCACGGCCGAATGGCCGATGGACAGCCAGCCCTTCCGGGCCAGCCCGGAATAGACGTTGACCCCGCTGAGCTCGGCCGGCAGCGAACCGCGCGGTTCGGTGACGATCTGCTCCAGGGAACCGAGCGCGACGAGCTGGTCCTTCTCGATGTTCGCCACCCCCGCCTCGGCGATGGCGTGGTCGGTCAGCGAATTCGAGCTGAACACGACTCCGCGGCCCTCCCCGGCGACGAGTTCGGCGAAGCGACTCCGCAGCCCGGTGCGCAGATGGCCGGGGACCATGCCGAAAGGGTCGATGAGGGTCAGCCACCTCGCGCCGCTCGCCCAGGCCGCGGCCAGAGCGAGGCGGGCACGATCGGTCGCATCGAGATCCTCGAGGCGACGGCGCAGAACATCGGGGCGCAGCCCGAATGCCGTCAGTGCAGCTGATGGATCCGCTGCCGATGCCGCCTCCCCAGATCCGGCATCGGCGTCGCGAAGATAGCTCTTCATCCAGCTGCGCACACGCAAGCGACCCGACCGGCGTCCGGTCGGGAAGCGTGGTGGTGGTGCGACGTGGGGCAGGGCGGCCGCGGACAGCACCACCGAGGTGGTGCTGTCCGGGCTGCCCATCAGTCCGAGCATTGTCCCTGCTCGCAGACGTCCTAGGTCGATCTCGCGTCCGTCGAGCTGCAGCCCCGCGAGGGACAATTCCTCGTTCAATGCGGTTTAGAACTCCGCGGGATCGTCGGCGGCGTTCATCCGCCGACGGGTGATGATGACGGCTGCCGCACCGACAGCGAGCAGACCGACGCCGAGCGCCAGCCCGGTCATCTCGGCACCGGTGCGCGGCAGGTCACTGCCCGAATCGCTCTGGCCGCCGCCGTTTCCGTCTCCGCCTTCGTCGACGTCGGTGCCGTTGGTGAGCACCGTGAAGCTTCCGCCCTGGGGCTCATCGAAGCTCTCGGCCTGGGCGCGCACGTTGTAGGTGCCGAGCACGGACTTGACCTTGGCCTGGACACCGAAGGTGACCTTGCCGTCGGAATCGGCTTCCTTGGTCATCGTGTACCGGTCGACCTTGCCCTGGGCATGCTCGACCGTGATGGTGACCTTCTCGCCGGGCTG